>CALJSB010000145.1 GCA_937976305.1 uncultured Acidimicrobiales bacterium | reverse complement strand
CAAAGCCCTCGCTGACGGGCTCGGCAAAGCACCCATCCAGATCTCACGGCTTGAGCGCCAGATCGAAAACAACACCGCCACAACCCGCCAAGCACTTGCCTGGATCAACCAACAACACCGTTGACATCCATAGGAGCTTCAGTGAAGTTGGGGCACACTCACCAGGTGGACCTCGATGCCATCGTCGAATCGATCATGGCAAAGCCAGGGCCGGTGCGATTGGTGGCCATCGACGGCAGAGGCGGTGCTGGCAAGTCGACGTTTGCGAGAGCGCTGGCGGTCGCAGCTGGTGGTGCACCAGTGGTGCACACCGACGACTACGCAGATGTGTTCGAGCCCGAGCCATGGTGGCCGTTACTGCTCGAGCAAGTGATTGAACCGCTGGTGAAGGGCGAATCCGGCGTTGCGTGGCATCGGCCGGAAGCTGGCGGCGAGGCCGAGCTCGTGACGGTGGAGCCGTCGCCGATCGTGATCATCGAAGGTGTGTCGTCTGGTCGACGGGAGTGGGCGGATCGATTGGCATTCGTGTTCTGGATCGACACGCCGACCGACGTGCGACGGGAGCGAATGCTCCGACGAGATGGCGAAGAAGCCGAAAAGCTGTGGGACGACTACGAGACCGAAGAGGACGAGCACTTCGCTCGCCATCGAACCAGGGAACACGCCGATCTCATCATCGACGGGCTCGGAGAGCTGGGCCACGGCTGAGGTCTGCTCAGCCGAGGACTCAGCCGGGGGCCTGAAACGGCGTTGCCACCAACTCGACGGAGCCAACAGCCAGGTAGCGCAGCACCTCCAACGCCGCGTGGTCGGGTGTTGCCACGGTGACAGCATTGTCCGTAACAGCCAGAACTCGGCCTGTCGTGATCACGACCGTGGCCACAGTTGGCGCTGGTGAGCCAGCCACGTCGACAGCTTGCAGCCCCACCAGCTCGACGGTGTCGCCAGGCTCAAGCAGCGGAGGCGCTAGCGGCATCGGCACGGTCACCGCTCGTTCGTCTGTGCCCAGCGGCGTTCCGGATGCGCCGAGGCGCGACGACACGATGACCTCGCCAGCGACAACATCAGCGATCAACACCTCGCCCTCAGCCTCGCTCCCAACGGCCCGGACCGGCACGAACCGCACGGGACGTTCGATGAGGTCGATGTTGACCGACGTGAGCCTCGAACCCGCGGCAAGATCGGTCCGTGCGATCGCAACGAGCTGGGTCTGGCCCAGTGATGCGCTGCGGCTCTGGGCTTCGCTCACGGTCGTGAAGGTGACGACGGCAACAACGCCTGCAACAACGAAGGCGAGGAGACGGCGTTGATCGAGCCGTCGGAATGCGAGCGTGGCCCGTGCTCTGACGAGCGACCCAGCCCCAGAAGGTCGGGGAGGCATTGGCCAGGACGAGGCCGCGGAATCGGAATCTGCTGAGCGAGACACGCGCAGCTCCCTCGGTTAGGGAAACGAAGGGGGAAGTGGATCTGCGGGCAGCCCCGCTGAGGGAGTGTCAGTCGCTCTTGGTCGAGGACGAACTCTTGGCCTTGTCTGACTTTTTCGATGAGTCAGAAGACTTGCTCGAAGACGAGTCGGACTTCGACTCAGAAGTTGAGCTACTCGACGCCGATTCGCTCGAACTCGACGAGCTCGACTTCGAACCACCACGAGCATCGTTCTTGTAGAAGCCCGAGCCCTTGAACGAGATGCCGACGGCGCTGAACACCTTCTTGACCTTGTGCTTGTGGTCTTTGCCAGGAATGGTCGTGAGCGCGTCGTCCTTCATCGATTGCTCGACTTCGAACCGCTCATCGCAGATCGTGCACTTGTACTCGTAGATGGGCATCAAGAATCCTCGACACGAGAATCTATCGGCCTGGCTCCATCATGCAATCCGGCGCCACACGCCGGACCGCCCGAATCAGCTGATGATTGCGCCGTCTGGCCCGAGGGCGGTCGGCCCCGTAATGGAGAAGCCTGCGGGGAGTCGAGCAGCGAGCTCGTCTGCATCGAGGGCAAACCGAGGGTCGATTTCGAGGTCGACCGGCTTACCGTCTTGGGCGAGCGGCACCGAGATTCCAGTCGCCTCATACCAGCGGGAGTACATCTCGTTGAGAAGCTGGCGGGCCGACTCGGGCGAGCTGTCACCGTCGGCGTTCTTGATCGGGCAGAACTCGTCGTCGCGAGCGGCTTCGATCGTGATGCTGGCTGATGCCAGCGGTAGGCCATCGAAGAGGAAGGTCTCGAACTTGATGGCGTTCGGTTCGCTCGGGCTCACGAGCTGCCCGTTCGCATCGAGATGAGCGACCTTCTTGTTTGCTCGGTGATACGGGAGCTTGAGCCCGCCCTCGGTCAAGCGCAGTGCGAAGTCGACTTCGATGCAATGGACGGCGATCGAGCCGGCCCAGTAGGTGAGCGAACCGTCGTCGTTGCGTTGGTTGGCGAGGTCATCCGGCAGGTCGCTGTATTCGACCATCGAGGTCGTGCCGTCGAGTTCGACGACCACGCCCATTTTCTCGCCCGGTGACGACTTGCGAACGGCGGTGTTCGACATCTCGGCGTTGGCCTCGCGGTGATACCCGAGGAACTCGGGGCGGCACACGCGCACCTTCGGGTTGTCGACCTGGAAACTGAAGATCGTGCTGATCCCAGCGGCCTTCATCTCGTCGAGAGCGCCGCTGCGGCGAAGGGCGCTGAACAGTCCGCCGTGACCGTCCGGCGACAAGGCGAGGCTTCCGGCCTCGGCTCGCAGGAGAGCGCCCGTCTGGGCATCGACGGCGGGAAGCGTGCCCTGCACCACAAAGGTGATGGATGCTGGGGCGAGACCGAAGTGATCGGCGGCAGCAAAGCTGGCCTTCGTCGCGGCGTCGTTCTGCGGCGAGGTGAGGATGTACCACGGGAGCTCGCAGCCGTAGCGGGTGCGCAGGGCTGCGATCTTCGCCGCGTGCTGAGCGAACAGCGTCCGCTTGGTGATTGGTGCGTAGGGGTAGTCGCCCTTTGGTCCGTCGAACCCGAGTCGCGATCCCTGGCCGCCAGCGAGCAGGAGAGCGGCGACTTTGCCCGACCGGAGCATGTCTTCGCCGACGCTGCGTGCTTGGGCCTCGGCGGCCAGCGCAGCATCGTCTGCGGGAATTGGAATCGTGGCTGCTTCGCCGACCGATCCAAGTGGCTTTTCGGTCTCACCGCCATGGACGAACCGGTTGACGAGATCACCGATCAGGTCGAGATCGAGATCGTCAACCTGGGCAGCAAGACTCTGTTGGTCAGCGCCATCAAGTCCGGCCAGGGCACTGGCAAGCGCGTTTTGGCCGGCTGCGTTGAGCGCATCGATGGCAACTTGAACGGAAGTCATGGTGGGAGACCTCGAAGAATCAGGGGAGAACAGGGAGCGACGTACGGTTCCGATCGGAGATCGTAGAACGAAGTTGAGTGCTCGACGGTGTGGCTCGTTCATGGTCCACCAATTCGGTGCCCGCTCGACAGCCGCTCTGGAGGCGCAGTCAAGTAGCTTGAAATCGTGACTCCCCTGGATGAGGCCCAAGCTCGTATCGCTCGTGACATCAGCCCGCTTGCTCCCATTGAGGTGCCTCTCAGTGAGGCACGAGGCCTCGTGCTGGCGCAGGACGTGACGAGTTCGGAAGCGATCCCACCGTTTGCCAACACCGCCATGGACGGGTTTGCCGTCCGCGCTGCCGACACCGCCGGTGCCAGCAGCTCGAACCCGGTCACGGTTCCGGTTGTCGCCACGGTGGCGGCGGGCGCGGTTGCCCCTCGTGCTCTCGAAGCTGGCGAGGCCATGCGCATCATGACTGGCGCACCGATCCCCGACGGGGCCGATGCCGTCATCATGGTCGAGCTCACCGAAGCGGTCGACGACAACGTGAAACTGTTGGCCGAGGTCGAGGTAGGCAACCACATTCGTCCGGCGGGCGACGATCTCGATGCGGGCACGGTGATCTTCGGGCCCGGCGAAGTGCTCTCACCGGCTCACCTCGGCGTGTGTGCCTCGGTCGGATACGAAACCGTCTTGGTGCACGCTCGGCCTCGGGTCGGCGTGTTTTCGACCGGTGATGAGCTGATGGTGGGGCCAGCCCCGCTTGGTCCGGGTCAGATCCGCGATTCGAACCGTCCCTCCATCGTGGCGCTCGTGGAAGAAGCGGGGTGTGTCGCGGTCAACCTTGGATTGCTGCGCGATGACGAAGCAGAGATCGAGGCCGCGCTTCGATCAGCTGTCGGTCCAGACGCGACCAACCCGGTTGACGCTCTCATCACCTCCGGTGGCGTGAGCATGGGCGACTTTGACTTCGTCAAGCGGGTGCTCAGCCGTCTGGGCGACATGAACTGGATGCAGGTCGCGATCAAGCCAGCGAAGCCGCTGGCGTTCGGGATGCTCATGGGCACGCCAATCTTCGGCCTGCCCGGTAACCCCGTGAGCTCGATGGTGAGCTTCGAACTCTTCGCTCGGCCGTCGTTGCTCACCATGATGGGCCGATCGTCGACCAGCCGGCCGGTTGCATTTGCGTTGGCCGACGAGCCCATGCGACGCCCCGCCGACGGCAAGACCCACTTCGCCCGGGTGATCGCAAGCCCGGAGCCAGATGGAACGTGGCGTATCCGCTCCGCTGGTGGCCAGGGCTCGCATCAGCTCACCGCGATGGCACGAGCGAACGCCTTGGCGGTACTGCCCGACGGCACCGGCGTCGATGCCGGCGGTCGAGTGCAGATCATGCTGCTCGACCAGTAGCGGGCAGTACGCCTGTTTGACCAGCAAACCCGCCCAGCCAGCGGCAACTGATTTCGCGCTGAAAGTTCTTGCTAGTAGCCTTGAAGGGGTGACCTCAGCGGGACATACAGAACTGATCGACACCTTCGGTCGCGTGCATACCGACCTTCGAATCTCGGTCACCGATCGCTGCAACTTCCGCTGCGCCTACTGCATGCCCGAAGAAGGCCTCGATTGGCTCGACCGGGCCGACATCCTCACCTTCGAAGAGATCGAGCGAGTCGTTTCAGTGTTAGTCGATCAGGCTGGCTTGAAGTCGGTGCGCCTCACCGGTGGAGAACCCACGGTGCGGGCCAAGCTTCCAAACCTCGTCGAGCGGATCGCAGCACAGCGAACACCTGCGGGCGAAGCCCTTGATCTGTCGATGACCACCAACGGCGCAACCCTGCCGTTGCTGGCCGATGATCTGTTCGCCGCTGGCCTGCGCCGCATGAACATCAGCCTCGACACGCTGAATGCCGAGCGCTTCCTCGAGCTGACGAAGCGGGACGAACTCGAGAAGGTGCTTGTTGGCATCGACGCTGCGGTCGCGGCCGGGTTCAGCCCGGTCAAGGTGAACGCCGTCCTGATGAACGGCATCAATCACGACGAGATCGTCGACTTCCTGCGCATGGGTCGAGAGAAGAACGTCACGGTCCGATTCATCGAATTCATGCCGCTGGACGCACAGGGTGAGTGGTCAGATCAGCGTGTGGTCTCGCACGCCACGATTCTCGAGGCTGCGTCTTCGGCGTTCAGCTTCGATGCCATCGAGCGGGGCTCTTCACCGGCCGAGCGCTTCGTGTACAGCGACGGCGATGGCGGGCCTGGTTCAGAGTTCGGCGTGATTGCGTCGGTGTCTGAGCCGTTCTGTGGCAGCTGCGATCGCATGCGCCTCACCGCCGATGGCCAGCTTCGCAACTGCCTGTTCGCCCTTGGTCACGTCGACCTCATGCCGATCTTGCGGGGCGGGGGATCTGACGCAGATCTCGTTGCCGCCGTGGCGGGCGAAGTGCACAAGAAGTGGGCCGGCCACGAAATTGGTCAGGTGCACTTCATTCGGCCGTCAAAGTCGATGTCACAGCTCGGAGGCTAAAAGCCC
>CALJSB010000144.1 GCA_937976305.1 uncultured Acidimicrobiales bacterium | reverse complement strand
GGATCGTCGACTCGACCAATCGGCCGAACGCCGCTCCCCTGCCGATCGAGACGAGAATCGCCAAGATCGGCCCGAGCTGTCTCGGCCAGTGCCTCCAGACGGGCGACGACCTCGGGATGATCGGCAGACACATCGGTTGTTTCACCGAGATCGTCAACAAGGTTGTAAAGCGCTCGATGCTCCTCGTCCCGCTTGGCAAAGTGCAACTTCCAGTCACCAGAACGCACCGCATGCAGTTCGTTCATCCAGTAGTAGAAGAACGCCTCATGAGGCGATGGAGCATCATCGAACCAGAGCGCTTGGATGTCTCGCCCATCAATGATCCGATCGTCAGGCACGCTGCCGCCACCCAGTGCCGCGAGGGTCGGATAAAGATCCATCGCCGTCACAATCTCGTCGCTCACTCGACCGGGTCCGATCCGGACCGGCCACCGCACGATGCCAGGCACACGCTGGCCGCCTTCCCACGTGGTTCCCTTTGTGCCCCGCAACGGACCATTGCTGCCACCGAGCGGCTCGGGTGAACCCCACGGCGGCGGGTTGTCGCCGAGCGATCCGTTGTCGCTCGTGAAGATCACGATGGTGTCGTCAGCAATGCCAAGAGCTTCCAGCTCGTCGAGCAACACTCCGGTAGCCCAATCGATCGACTCGACGGCGGCACCATAGGCCCCGTTGTCCGACTGCTCGGCGAATCGCTCCTGCACGTAGATGGGCAGGTGTACATACATGTGGGCCAGGTAGAGAAAGAACGGCCGGCCGCTGCCATCTGCCCCGGCGTGAGATCGCATGAAGTCGAGTCCGTGGCCCACGTAGCGCTCGGTCAGCGACGACTGATCAGGCTGCTGCTCGACAACCTCGCCGTTGACCAACAGCGGCAGCGGTGGCAAGTGAGCCAGCTGCTTCGGACTGTTGACCTGTCGTCCCATGTCGTTGCTGAACGGGATGCCGAAGTAGTCGTCGAAGCCGTGGTTGTTGGGTTGGAAATCAGGCTGATCGCCGCAATGCCACTTGCCAATGGCCTGGGTGGCATAGCCAGCATCAGACAACACCTTGGCCAGGCTGATCTCCGTGGCAGGTAAGCCGACACCCATGCCGGGAAACAGCACCGGTAGTCCGTTGAACGAGCCGAAACCGATCCGGGGTGGGTAACAGCCGGTGAGGAGCGCGCCGCGGGCCGGCGAACACACCGGCGACGCGGTGTAGAACGAGTCGAAGCGAATGCCGTCGGTCGCAAGCCGATCGAGCACCGGCGTTTTGTTACGAGTCGAGCCGTAGCAACCGAGGTCACCGAAGCCGAGATCGTCACAGTTGATGAGCAAGATGTTCGGCTGGCGAGACACGGGCCGAGAGTAGCTTGCAGCGTCAGATTTGACGGAGTGCCGTCCCCGTGCGCGAGGCTCACACCACCTCTCGAAACAGGATCCCGTATGAAACTCTGCACTGCCATGATGTTTGACGGAAACGTCGAACGGTTCACCTCGACCATCCAGAATCTGGAGGCCGCCGGCGTCGACATGATCCTCATTCCCGAGATCTACGGCTTCGATCAGGTGTCGGTGCTCGGATACGTGGCGGCAAAGACCGAGCGCGTCGAGCTGATGACCGGCATTGTCAACGTCTACTCCCGTTCCCCCGCACTCATCGCCCAGACCGCAGCAACGATCGACAGCCTCTCCGGTGGCCGATTCACGCTTGGCATCGGTACCTCTGGCGCCCAGGTGATCGAGGGATGGCACGGTGTTCCGTTCAAGCGTCCGCTCGGGCGAACCCGCGACACCGTCGACATCTGCCGCAAGGTGTGGTCGGGCGAGAAGGTGACCCACGAAGGTAAAGCCGTGTCGCTGCCGCTACCAGCGGAGGAAGGTACGGGCCTCGGTAAGCCACTCAAGTTCATGAACCGGGTTGCCCGCCAAGACATCCCGATCGTGATCGCATCGATCGGCCCGAGCAACGTCAAGATGACGGCGGAGATCGCCGACGGATGGCAGCCGATCCACTTCGTGCCCGACCGCTTCGATCGGGTGTGGGGCGAGGCTCTTGCCGAAGGCAAAGAGAAGCGTTCTGCCGATCTGAAGCCGCTCAACATCTTTGGCGATGCTCAACTGGCTATCGGCGAAAGTGCCGACGTTGCCGAGGCTCGCGAAGGAGCACGGGGCCACGTTGGTTTCTACGTGGGAGGCATGGGCGCAAAGTCGAAGAACTACTACAACGACCTCTTCAAGCGTTACGGCTGGGAGGAAGAGGCCGAGAAGATCCAGGATCTGTTCCTCGGTGGCCAGCGAGCCGAAGCCATGGCTGCGGTGCCCGATGAATATGTCGATTCCGCCAACCTCATTGGGCCCGAGTCCCACATCAAAGAACGGCTTGCCGTCTACAAGGACGTTGGCGTCACGCACCTCACCGTCAGCGCCACGGGAGCGAACGCCCTCGACGACATGGCGGCCGTCAAAGCCTGGATGGAGTAGCAGCTCCGCTCGCTCTGAGCGCCGTGCTAGCCCGAAGCGAGTTGCTTCTTGGGATCGAAGAACGGCTTCGGAACAACGGTCGCTGACCGCACCTCGCCACCGGCGTCTACCGAGAGTTCTGTACCCAACGGGGCGGCCTCGCTCTGCACAATCGCCAGTGCGATGTTCTGTTCGAGCCTGGGCGAGTACACCGCTGAGGTGACGTAGCCGACCGATCGTTCGTTCATGGTCACCGGCCACTTCTCCGCGTTTGAGCCGACCAACGGCTCACCATCGAGCACCAACCCCACAAACGAACGATTCACGCCAGCGTCACGAATCGCTCGGAGGGCAGCTTTGCCGATGAACTCGGCATCGATGTCGAGATCGATCAGGCGGTCCATCCCGAGCTCGAATGGGTTCACCGTGAGATCCATGTCGGCCTGGTACGAAAGCATGGCTCCCTCGATCCGACGAATGCTCGACGTGTGGCCGGGATGCAGCCCGAGGGGCTGACCGACCTGCATGAGGTGTTCCCAAAGCCGGTCGCCCGCAGATCCGTCGCGCAGAAAGATCTCGTAGCCGAGTTCGCTCGACCAACCGGTTCGAGAAATGATCAGCGGCACGCCATCCCACTCATGTTCGACGAAGCGGTAGTAGCGCAGGTCGCGCAACTCCTCGCCAAACGCGGCACACAGCACATCTCTCGACTTCGGACCTTGCAGCTGGAGCGGCGACACGTCAGGTTCGGTGATCGTGACGTCCATCCCGGCCCCAACGGCGACACCCTTGGCCCACAAGATGACGTCGCTGTCGGCGATCGACAGCCAGAAACGATCCTCGGCCACTTTGAGCAAGATCGGGTCGTTGATCACTCCGCCGTCTTGATCAACCAGGATCACGTACTTGCACTGTCCGACCTCGCACGTCGACAGATCGCGAGGGCACAACAGCTGCGTGAACGCAGCAGCGTCCGGGCCGGTGATCTCCACCTGACGTTCGACAGCAACGTCGCACAGGATCGCGTCGTTCACCAGATTCCAGAAGTTCTGCGTGTGATCGCCGAAGTCACGCGGGATGTACATGTGGTTGTAGACCGACAATCCGGTCGCACCCCAGCGCAGGGCCGCGTCGGTGAACGGCGACTTTCGCACCTGCGTACCAAAGCTCAAGCCCGCAAACTCACGTGCGTCGTTGTCTGTATCTGCCACCAGGCGTCTCTCCGTCGTTTCCGCCGAAGCTTAAGGCGCCGTTTAAGGTTCAGACGTGGCGCATGTCGACTCCCAAATCGTGGAAATGCCAGAGGACCCGTCAGTCGGCGCAATGCCGCCCTATCGACGGCTCATCGACTGGATCTCGCTCGAAGTCGATGGACTCACCGACGCTCAACTCGACTTCGACGACCTCAGCCCCGAGAACGAATGGATGTGGTGGTCGATTCGTCGTCAGGTGTCCCACATCGGGTGGGACGCTCTGGTCTTTACGAGCCGCCGGTGCGGTCGATTGCTGTGGCCAGACGGTGAGCTGCCGGAGCCAATCGTGTGGGCGGACCACCTCATGGGGCCCGGCGGGGCCAAGTGGGATCGCGTCCTCGACGAGGATCTCTATCGGGAGATCCCGGACCTCATCGGCAAGATCGACATCGGCATCGGCTGGCTGGAGCGGGTGGTCGACGAGCAAACGATCGACGATCTGCGGGCGGACGTCACGAGCGTCCGGGGAACACCGTTCTGGAAGTACGCAATTACAACGCTGCCGAGGGGCGCTAGCGACGATCCCGACAAACGCGGCTTCCTGCGGTACACGCTCGAAGCGTCGTTGTGGATGGTGTTCTACGAGATGCTCACCCACGTGCGAACCATCCAACGGTTGAAACGGCATCAGGGGCTCGAGCTGGCGCAGGAACTCCCTCGGGTGGGCTACCTACGACTGCCCGAGTACTGGGGTGACACGAACCGAAACGGCCCAGGTATGGAACGGTTCGAGATCGATCCCGACTGATCGGCAGCGGTGGCGGTGGCGAGTAGGTTCACGTCGTGAGTTTGGACGACAACCAGCGGGCCCGACTGCTTGAGGCATCGGCGTTGCTCCGCGACATTGCAGAGAACAAGGACCTGCTCTCCAGTCTCACCGCCGAGGAGCGCGCCGACTTCCTCAACGCCGCGGGTGACGTGTTTGTTGCCGATCCGGAGGAACGGCGACTCCGGGTCAAGGCAAAGCGACGGAAGCGCAGGGCCGAGAAAATCGCCCGAGACGAAGAGGTGCTGGCCGAGACGGGCATTCGAACGCTTCGGGCCAAACCGGTCTTCACCACGCCCAACACCTTTCCGCCCGAGAACTTCGTGCAAGCAGATGTCGCTGACGACCCAGAGGCGCCCCCGTTTCGAGAGACGATCGACGAACAGCACTGCTATGTGTGCAAGGCGAAGTATCGAGAGATCCACCACTTCTACGATCAGCTCTGTCCGTCGTGTGCCACGTTCAATTTCGCCAAGCGCTCTGAACTCGCCGATCTGTCAGGCCAGGTCGCACTTCTCACCGGCGGGCGAGTGAAGATCGGCTACCAAGCGGGCATCAAGCTGCTTCGGTGCGGTGCCGGATTGATCGTTGCCACCCGCTTTCCTCGTGATGCCGCGGCCCGCTACGCCGCCGAGCCCGACTTCGAAGAGTGGGGCGACCGGCTCGAGGTGTTTGGGCTCGACCTGCGACACACACCGAGCGTTGAGGCCTTTTGCCACCATCTGTTGACGACCCGCAATCGGCTCGATCACATCATCAACAACGCGTGTCAAACCGTCCGCCGCCCACCCGACTTCTACCGGCACATGATGGCTCGAGAGTCCTCTCGGCTCGACGAGCTCCCGGCAGAGATTTTGCAACTGGTCGGCGGCTACGAGGGTCTACGGGGCTACCACATGCTCCCCGCCGATTCTGAGTCGTCGTCGACATCGACCGACGCCGTCACCAGCATCAACCCCACGGAGGTCGCTGGCCTCACCCACGCCGCCGAGATGTCACAGACGCCACTTCTCCCTGATGAAGCCGCCGCTCAGGGCGACCTCTTCCCAGAAGGCCGGCTCGATCAAGATCTGCAACAGGTCGACTTGCGGGATCGCAACTCGTGGCGCCTTCTGCTCGACGAGGTGTCCTCGGTTGAGCTACTCGAGACCCAACTGGTCAACACCGTGGCCCCCTTCGTGCTCAACGCTCGGCTCAAACCGCTGATGGTCAAGACCCCGGGCGCACACAAGCACATCGTCAACGTGTCAGCGGTCGAAGGTCAGTTCTACCGCCGGTTCAAGACCACCAAGCATCCGCACACCAACATGGCGAAGGCGGCGCTCAACATGATGACCCGCACCTCGGCCACCGACTATCACGGCGACGGCATTCACATGAACAGTGTCGACACTGGCTGGGTGAGCGACGAAGACCCGGCGGCAAAGGCCAAGGAGAAGACAGCAGAGCATCGCTTCCACCCTCCGCTCGACATTGTCGATGGCGCAGCTCGCATCGTTGACCCGATCATCGATGGCATCAACACCGGCCAGCACCGCCATGGCGAGTTCCTGAAGGACTACGAGCCAACCGACTGGTGAAGGCATCCCAACTCCAGCAGAATCGACGTCGTGAACCAGCCCACTCAGGAAGCCACACTGCAACGGTTCGACGGTCGTGAGACGATCGACTGGGACGAGGTGTGGTCGGCGTTTGATGCCGATGGCGGGCTCATCATCGAGCACTTCGTCAGCCCCGACCTGCTCCGCCGCCTCAACGAAGAGCTCGCGTCGTTGGTGGGCGCCCATGAGCCAGGAAGCAACACCGAGGGGTTCTGGACCGACTTTCACGGTCGGCAAACCAAGCGGGTGACCGGCCTCGCCGCTGTGTCAGACGCGTGGGTCGAACTCTTGGGAGACGAACGTTACCGAGCAATGGGTGACCGCTACCTCGGTGAGGGCGAGTACTGGCTCAATACCGGTCAGCTGATCTCGATCGGCCCCGGCGAGTCGGCTCAATATATGCACCGCGACGAGCTCAACTGGCCTCGGGCCCGGCGCGACACCCAGATCACCGTCACAGCAATCTTTGCCCTCACCGACTTCACCGAGGCCAACGGCGCAACCGTGATCGCGCCGGGATCCAATCACTGGGAAGGTGCCCTACCGGAGGTTCCGGCAGGCACCACCACCCAGGCCACGATGCCGGCGGGCTCGGCCTTGCTCTATGACGGCAAGGTGATCCACGGCGGAGGGGCCAACACAACGACCAACGAGTGGCGGGCCGGAATCCATGCCGGCTTTTGCTGTGGCTGGCTACGGGCCGAAGAGAATCATCAACTCACGGTGTCGCTCGAGCGGGCTCGAGCCCTGCCGCCAGACGTTCAACACGTCCTCGGCTTCCGTTCCTACAGCCCGAAGTCGGGCGCCCGACTGGGTCTTGTCGACTACGACGATGCCGGGCTTCTTCTCGATGGAGAACAAACATGAGCCACCCCCAGATGTTCGATCACGACGATGCGATTCTGGCCAAGCTGCGCGACATCTGTCTGGCTCTCCCCGGTGCAGACGTGAAGATCTCCCACGGCCGCCCCGCCTTCTTCACCAAGAAGATCTTTGCCGGCTACGGCGCTGTGCTGAAGGGCGATCATCACTCGGGCCAGTACGACCAGGCACTCGTGTTCATGCCCGAGCCTGATGAGGCGCCGGCACTGGCTGACGACTCGCGATTCTTCACCCCGGCCTATTGGGGCCCCTACGGCTGGGTCGGGCTCGATCTGAGCGGCGAGGTCGATTGGGACGAGGTGACCGAACTCGTCGAGACCTCCTACCGAGAGACCGCGCCGAAGAAGCTGATCAAAGAACTCGATTCGCGCTGACCTCTCAGGCTGTTAGGCGTTCTTGGGAAGCTCGCTATAGGGCGTCGACTTGTCGATGCCGGGTTCCTTGGGAAGCCCGAGCACTCGTTCGCCGATGATGTTGCGCTGCACCTGATCGGTTCCGCCATAGATCGCTGGTCCAGGTGAGAAGAGGCTCAGTTCCTGGACACGACCCCGTCCTGGCGTGTCCGCTCCCATCACCATTCCGTGGGCGCCCACAATGGCCAGGCCGACTTCCCGGTAGTGGCGGAAGGTCTCTGAGTTCAGGAGCTTGGCGATATTGCCTTCGCCGCCGGTCAGGTTCTGCCGTGTCTTTGCTCGCATGGTGTTGAGCTTCGTGAGTTGCTCGAGTGTGTAGAGACCGACCAACTTCTGGCGGATCAGCGGATCGTCAATGACGCCTTGGGCCCGAGCCATCTCTGTGTACTTCTGCGAGACGCTCGAGGCGTCGGTGGTCGCCGTCCGCTTGCTCTTGGTCTGCTTGGCAACGAGCGACCCAACGGTCTGGCCGAGGCGGCCGGCCTGCTGACCGGCCGGAACCGTGATGGCGCCCGTGCCCCCTGCACCGATGCTGGCCCGTTCCTCGGTGAGGGTGGTG
>CALJSB010000143.1 GCA_937976305.1 uncultured Acidimicrobiales bacterium | reverse complement strand
GGAGCAGCCCGAGAACGACGGCGGCCCGCGAGCGGATGGCGGGCGGGCGGGCGTACCGTGTAGCTCATGAGCGCTGGATACTCAGCCGAGCGGAACTGGTCGTTCCTCCGTGAGCCGTTCTGGTTGTTCTCGCACGTCTTTGCGTTTGGCCTCATCGGCCTCTTTCTCTTCTTCTGCTTTGGCTGGCAGCTTCCTCGCCACTTCGAACGAGGCGATCAGAACGAGATCATCGAGGCCCGAGCACTCGGCGAACCGGAGGCGATCGCCGCAGCCCTCGAGCGGCCGGTTGATGAGCTCGACTTCACCTACGTCGCCGCCGACGGACGCTTCGTCGAGCCGTGGTTGATCAACGTTGCGAACCGCAGCCAGAACGGCCAGGCCGGCGACTGGCTTGTTGGCCTGTTCGAAACAGATGATGGCCGGCTTCTCTTGGTCAATCGAGGCTTCATCGTTCGAGAGGGCGAGCCAGCCGAACCTGCCGACGGCCAACTCACTGGGTGGCTCCGCGAAACGCGTGTTCGAGAGACGTTTGGGGCCACCGACAATCTCACGACCGAGCGGGCGCCTCGGCTCGACATCGAGGCCTTTGAGGCCCGCTTTGCCGAGCGCCTGGACGCCGAATTCGATGGCCGGTCGTTCGAGCCGATGTGGCTGCAGCTCGAGAGCCCAGTTCCGGACCAATCCATCCCTGATCCGGTGCCCCTGCCCGAACTGAACAACGGACCTCACTTGAGCTACGCAGTGCAGTGGTTCATCTTTGCTGCGCTTGGGCTCATTGTGTACGTGCTTGTCTTGCGAAAACGGGCTGCGGACCGCTCCCGGGGTTCCACTAGTCTCTAGCGCGTGCCAACCGATTCAAGCCCAGCCCTTCTCTCCATGCTCGGACTCCGTCTCAAGGGGTTTGCCGAAGCACAGATCGTCGCTGATCTCGTCGGTATCCCGGTCGACACCGTCACCGAAGAACTGACAAAGGCGGCGGCATCAGAGTTCACCTCATATCGCGAGGGACGTCGCACCGGCTGGACGCTCATGCCGGCTGGACGGGCCGAGATCGAGCGCCTCGCCAGCGAAGAGCTCGACAGCGTCGGCTGCCGTGAGGTGACACAGTCCGCCTATGAGCAGTTTCTCCAGCTCAACAGCCGCATGCTCCAGACCTGCACCGACTGGCAGGTCAAAGACGTCGACGCCAACGAGCTCAACGACCACACCGACGCCGACTACGACGCAGGCGTGATTGCGGATCTGGCCGAGCTCGATGCTGCAGTGCAGCCGCTGTGTCACGAGCTTGCGAGCCACCTCAGCCGCTTTTCTATCTATGCCCCACGTTTCACGAGCGCCCTCGACAAGGTGAAGGCCGGCGAAACCAAGTGGTTCACCGGCCCCATCATTGAGTCGCATCACACGGTGTGGTTCGAATTCCACGAGGATCTTCTCGCCACGCTCGGCATCGACCGAGCGTCAGAAAACGACCACTAACCCAAACGCACAGACTGCAGACCACACATGTCACCTCTCACTCCTCCCCGGTTCGGCGCCGTCTTGACGGCGATGGTCACCCCCTTCGACAGCGAGGGATCACTCGACCTCGACGGTGCGGCCAAGCTGGCCAAGTTCCTGGTTGCCAACGGCAATGACGGGGTGGTGGTTGCCGGCACCACCGGCGAGTCGGCGACGTTGACCCACGATGAGCAGATCGCGCTCATCGAGACGGTTCGAGCCGCAGTGCCCGATCACTCCCTGGTTGCTGGCGCTGGCAGTAACGACACCGGAGCCGCCGTTGAGTTGACCGAGCGTGCGACCGCCGCTGGTGTCGACGGCATTCTGCAGGTGACGCCCTATTACAACCGCCCGTCGCAGGCCGGTATCGAGGCGCACTTCAAGGCCACAGCGGCTGCCACCGATTTGCCCGTCGTGGTCTACGACATCCCTGTCCGGACCGGGCGCAAGATCTCCACGAGCACGCTTTTGTCACTTCTCGAGGTCGACAACATCGTGGCGATCAAGGACGCTGCGGGCGACCCATCCGAGACTGCCACGCTCATGGCGCACGCGCCGAGCGGCACCGACCTCTACTCGGGCGACGACAGCCTCACATTGCCCTTCCTTGCTGTCGGTGGCCGCGGCGTGATCGGCGTCGCTACCCATTGGGCCGGAAGCGAGTTCGGCGAGATGATCTCGGCCTTTGTCAAGGGCGATGTCGAAGAGGCAATGCGACTGAATCAGCGCCTCATCCCGTCCTACGAGTACGAGACGGGCGATGATGCTCCCAACCCAGTTCCCTCAAAGGTGATGATGAACCTCCTCGGTGTTCCCGTCGGCGAATGCCGTTCCCCCATGGGCTTTGCCCCACCCGATCTCGAAGATCGAGCCCGCTCTGTGCTGGCCGGTCTCGACCGTTCTGGCGACATCGGCCAGGCGGGCTGATGGCAGCCAGCGGGAAGACGTCGAAGCAGAAGGAATCACCGAAGAAGGCTGGCAACAAAGCGGGCAACGCTGGCAACAAAGCGGGCAACACAGGCGAAGCCGTACGGGTGGTGTTTCTCGGCGGCCTCGGTGAGATCGGCCGCAACTGCGCTGCGATCGAGGTCGGTGGCGAGATCATGCTCATCGATTGCGGGCTCATGTTCCCCGACGACGACATGGCCGGTGTCGATCTGGTTCTTCCCGATTTCACGTACTTGCGAGAGAACGCCGACAAGGTCATCGGCGTTGTGGCCACACACGGCCACGAGGATCACATCGGTGCCCTGAGCTTCTTGCTCGAAGAGGTGCCGCTGCAGATCATCGGCTCACCGCTCACGCTCGGCCTCGCTCGCAATCGCATCGAAGAAAAGGGTCTGCTCGGCCAGGCGAAGTTCATCGAGGTGAGCGACAACGACCGCATTCAGGTCGGCAACTTCGACATGGAGTTCTTCCCGGTCACCCACTCGGTGCCGCATGGCTTCGCAACGGCGTTCCACACGCCGCAGGGCGTCATCTTGCATTCGGGCGACTTCAAGCTCGACATGACTCCGGTCGACGGCCGACTCACCGACCTCGCCGGCATCGGCCACCTCGCGAAAGACGATGGGGTCCGGCTGTTCCTGTGCGATTCGACTAACGCCATCGAGGCGGGCTTCTCCGCATCTGAGACGTCGATCGGTCAGTCGATCCACGATCTGTTCAAGGCAAAGGAAGGGCATCGGATCGTGGTGGCGTGTTTCGCCAGTCACATTCACCGGGTCCAGCAGATCGCAGACGCCGCGATCGCCAATGGGCGCACCGTTGCCACCCTCGGCCGTTCCATGAACAAAAACGTGCAGCTCGCCCGCCAGATGGGGCTGCTGACAATCCCCGACACGCACCTGCGCAACATCGAAAACGTCGACGACATCCCTGATGAAGAGCTGTGCATCATTTCGACCGGTTCGCAGGGTGAGCCCATGTCGGCGCTGGCTCGCATGGCCACCGGCGACAACAAGTGGCTCAAGATTCAAGACGGCGACGTCATCATCTTGTCGTCGCACCCGATTCCAGGCAATGAGTCAAGCGTGACTCGGGTGATCGATGGCTTGTTGCGTCGCGGCGCCGAAGTGATCGACTCAAAGACGCACGACGTTCACGCCACCGGACACGCCATGGCCGAAGAGCTGAAGGTGCTGCACTCGATCGTGCAACCCGAGTGGTTCGTGCCGGTGCACGGCGAGTATCGCCACATGACCGAACACGCGCGGATCGCGACGCGTATGGGTACGGCAGCCGATCACATCACGGTGTGTCAGGACGGACAGTCGGTGGTGC
>CALJSB010000142.1 GCA_937976305.1 uncultured Acidimicrobiales bacterium | reverse complement strand
GGCCGACCCTGATCGATGGCAAGTGATCAGCTGGGAACTTGAGCCCGGAGACGCCGTCTTTTTTCATATGGCGACCGTTCACGGTGCCGGCGGGGTTGACGGGCCGGGCCGACGCCGCGTGTTGTCGATCCGCATGCTCGGTGACGACATGCGACATGCGCCGCGGCGTTGGACGACTTCACCACCGTTTCCCGGCCTCGAAGCCGAGTTGGCCGAAGGCGCCGTTCTCGATCATCCGTTGTTTCCCGTTCTCGTCGAGACTGCGGCAACATCCGACCGTTGAGGGCGTGGGCCAACCACACTGATCTCATCATGAGACGCTTGTTTTTCCTTGTGGCCCTCCTGGTTACTGCGGCTTGCAGCTCCGGAGACGGGGACGAGTCATTGATCACCACTGCACCCGCCGCTCCGGCGACCTCCGCTCTCGACGATCCTGAGCTGGAGACGACCACGACGACGGCCCCGCCTGACACTGAACCCGAGACGAGTCTCGACGAGGCAACGCCTTCACGGTTTCCTTGTCCGCCTGCGCAGGGTGCTGCCGAGCGAACGACCCAGTTCAGCGAGGCGCCGCCCTTCTGTATCGATCCAGACGCGACGATCACTGCTGTGATCGAGACCAATCGAGGATCGTTCACCATGGAGCTGTTTCCGAACCGAGCGCCGATCACGGTGAACAGTTTCGTTTTCTTGGCTCGCAACCGCTTTTATGAGGGCGTGTCGTTCCACCGCATCATCCCCGGGTTCGTGATTCAAGGAGGCGATGCGGTCGGTGACCCGCCTGGCACAGGCGGCCCGGGTTATACGTTCATCGACGAGCTGCCCGAGGCCGGCGAATACGCAATCGGTTCGGTTGCGATGGCCAACGCCGGCCCGGACACCAACGGAAGCCAGTTCTTTATCGTGACCGGCGAAAACGGCGTGGCCTTGCCGCCGCAATGGTCGATTTTTGGTGAGATCACGGACGGGCTCGATGTTGTTTTCGACATCGAGTCGACGGGTACTGACTCTGGCGCACCTACCGAAGAGACAGTCATGCTGTCGGTCACCGTCACCGAGGGCTGAGCAGCAGCCGTCAAGGAGCAGGGCGGGGGAGCTGAACGGCCATCAACATCGCCGCGCCATTCGCCAGCGCGCACAGCGTGAAGGCGAATCGATAACTGTCTGACCCGTTCACGAGTAACTGAGCCACGTAGGGCCCGACCGCGGCCATGGCTCCGGCCGTCGCGAACAGTCGCCCGACGATGGCACCCGCATGAGCTCGGCCGAAGTAGTCGCCGACAAGGGCCGGGAAGAGCGCAACCGCTGAACCGTACGCGAAGCCGAATGCTGCGGCCGAGGGATACAGCACGCCAAGGGTTCGGGCGACCGCAAGCCCGACGAATCCGGCGGTCTGCATGGCAAAGGCGAGGGCGACCACACGTCGACGATCAAAGCGATCAGAGATTGGTCCGATGGTGAGCCTGCCGATGAAACCGCCGATCCCGATGGCTGAGATCACTGTCGCAGCCCTGATGGCGTCGATGCCTTGATCGGTAGCGAACTGACTGATGTGGGCGAAGGGAACGAAGATGGCAAGGAATGACAGCGCGTACATGCCGAAGATCAGCCAGTACGGGCGAGTCCGGAATGCCTCGGCGAGCGTGACACCCTCGACGTCGTGGAGTTCCGTTGTCTCCGGTCGTTGCCCGTCTGGGTATTGGCCGACTGATTCCGGATCCCGTCGCATCATTGCGGCCCCAGCCGACATCGCCACGATGCCGACGACCGCCATCGTCGCCAGGGCTGTTCGCCAGCCCCGGGCCTGGACGATCGCGGCGGAGATCGGCGGAGCGACGATGTTGGCCAGGCTGCCACCAGCGGTCGCAACAGCTACGGCAAGCCCGCGTTTGGCAACAAACCAGCGCACAACGGTGGCGTTGCAGGGAACCCACGATGCGCTCATGCCGATCGGTGCGGCGATGCCGAGGCCGAAGAGCACGACCCAGAGATTCGGAGCAGCGGCCCAGCTGAGATACCCGAAGCCAAGGATGATGGCGCCGGCACCGATCACGCGGCGAGGCCCGTAGCGGTCGGTCAGAATCCCACTCACCGCCGACAGCAGGCTGTAGCTGAGGATGTACAGGGCATAGATCAGCTGCAGGCGCGTCTCTGACCAGCCAGTGTCCTGCACGATGTCGTCGACCAGTGTCCCGAAGCTGAACTGGATGCTGTAGACGACAAAGAGCACCGTGAAGGCAGCCGCCACGATCCGCCAACCATGAAAGGTCGTGTTGGTCGGGGCGACGGCACCCGGAGTGGTGTTTGTCGTCACGAGCGCACACTACGTTCGGCCGTCGGGCGGAGTACATCTGGCGGCACAGTTCATCCGGTGACTGGCGGGGTCGCGTACGCTCGACATCGTGAATGAAGTGGCGCACCCCTGGGTCGAACGCACGTCGTCTGCGCGCGAGACGCTCGATCGGCATGCCCCATCGCAAGGGTCTGGTTCGATCGTCGACGATGTTGATCGAGCCCTGGGTTATGCGGTCGAAGACGACCTCAGACTTCAGCGGGCCCTGACTGATCTCGAACCTGAGCAGTCGCGGGCAGAGCTGAAGGCCGCGTTGCGAGCCCGGCCCGACCCGGTGGCTGCCGACACACCCTCGATCGTGGCATTGCGCCAGCGGCATGAGGCCATCGCCGATCTCGAGAACCGGCTCGACGAGTTACGTCATCAGGTCGACCGGCTGCTCATCGATCTCGACACGATGGTGGCGCAATCGGTGGTCACGTCGGTGTCGGCAGCAAGTAGTCGGGACCAACTCGAGTCCCAGCTCCAACGAGTCATTGACGAGGCAGCAGCGCTCGAGGCTGCCCATGAGGAGATCGCCCACCTGTGAACTGTCCGATGTGTGTTTCAGAGGTATTGCACGCCGAGCACCGCAACGGCGTCGAACTCGACGTGTGTGGGAAGTGTCGAGGTATTTGGCTCGACCGGGGCGAGCTCGAGAAGCTCGCCGTACCCCCACAGCCCCCTGGACCGGGAGCCCGACGATTCGAAGGCGAGGCCCCCGAGCGGCCAAGCGATGCCCGATCGTCGGGCCGTGATGACGATGATGACGAGTGGCGTCCCAAGGGCAAGAAGCGAGGAAAGCGCGACGACGAGTGGCGCTCCCGTCGCAAGAAGGCCAAGAAGAGTTTCGGCGAACGACTGGCCGATGTCTTCGACGACATCCTCGATTGAACGTTGCTGGTTGAACGCTGCTGACTGAACCCTGCTGGCCGTGTTGCCTGTATTGCCCAGCGCTGCCTAGCGGAACTCGAGCCCCTTGAAGTCGCCCGAGGTTCGCCACTCCTCGATGTAAGAGAAGTAGGCCACGGCACCCTCGGGATAGCCCAGGCTGTTCCTGATGGCCGCGGCGTCGAACAGCGCACCTTCGTTGTTGTAGTAGCCGGGTGTGCAGTCGGCGTCGTTGCCGAAGCGACGCTCGCCGCCCTCGAGCAGTTCGATCCACGCCGTCTCCGCTTCAATCGTCGGCTCGACCTGTTCGGCTCCGACCGCCTCGGCGTGGCTCACGACAGCGGCGAGCGTGCGCCCTCGTTCGACGAGGTTGTGAGGAACGTTCGAGATCAAGGCGGCGGCCTGGTATGGCCCCACGATGAACAGGTTGGGAAAGCCGTGGACGTGGGTTCCGTGCAGCGAGATCATCCCTTCGTCCCATTTGTCGTAGAGGCCAACACCATCTCGACCGATCGGTTCGAAACCCCAACGTCGTTGAAAGCTCGTGCCAACCTCGAAACCCGACGCGTAGATCAAGCAGTCGAGTTCGTAGTGGGTATCGCCGACCCACACACCGGTTTCATCGATGCGTTCGACACCCTTGCCGTCTGTGTCGATGAGATGCGTGCTCGGGTTGTTGTAGGCGTCGAGATAGTCGTCGTGGAAGCACGGGCGCTTGCAGAGCTGGCGATACCAGGGCTTCAGCGCCTCAGCGGTCGCTTCGTCCTTGACGATTTCGTCGACTCGGGCCCGGATCTCGGTCATCTTTTCGTCGTCGGTTGCGTAGTACGCCGCGAGTCGCCCCGTCGGCGACAGATCAGGCTCCGGGTCGGCCAGGAGCCGGGCCACGATCCGCTTCGTGATGTCTGTCCAACCGTCTTTGACGTAGTCCTCTTCAGCGAACCCGAGGGTTTGGAGAATGGTGAAGTTCTCGAGCCACTTCTGCTGCCAACCTTCTTCGAGCGTGGCGAACCACTCAGGGTCGATGGCGTGGTTGTTGCGGATGTCGATCGACGACGGCGTGCGCTGAAAGACAAAGAGCTCTTGGCAGGCCTTCGACAGGTGGGGCACGGCTTGCACCGATGTCGCCCCGGTACCGATGATGCCGACCCGCTTGTCAGCGAGGCCCGTCATCAGGGCACCCTTGGAGTCGCCGCCCGTGTACTCGTAGTCCCAGCGGCTGGTGTGGAACGTATGGCCCTTGAAGCTGCCGACGCCAGGGATACCCGGCAGTTTGGGTCGGTGAAGCGGACCGGTGCCGATCGACAGGAACTTCGCTCTGATTTCGTCGCCCCGGTTGGTGCGGATGATCCAGCGACTGGTGTCGTCGTCCCACTCTGCGCCGGTGACCTCGGTCGACAACAGGGCGTTGTTGTAGAGCCCGTAATGGGTCGCGATTCGCTGGCTGTGTTCGAGAATCTCCGCGCCCTTTGCGTACTTTTCGGTGGGCATGTGCCCGGTCTCTTCGAGCAGCGGCATGTACACCATCGACGCGGTGTCGCACTGGGCTCCCGGATACCGATTCCAATACCACGTGCCTCCGACGTCGCCGCCCTTTTCGATGATGCGCACATCGATGCCGGCCTCGACAAGGCGAGCACCGGTCGTAAGACCAGCGAATCCACCACCAACAAAGGCAACGGTCACCTCGTCGAAGATCGGTTCGCGTTCAGTTGCTTCGACGTACGGATCGTCTGCGTACTCGGCGAAATCGCCGACGATCTCGAGGTACTGGTCGTTGGCGTCAGTGCGCAGTCGCTTGTCGCGTTCCTCGCGGTACTTCTGGCGAAGGAACTCGGTATCGATGTTGGGGTCGGTGCTGGTCATGAAAAGTCGATCACGCCTCTGATGTTGAGACCGGCGTTCATGTCGTCGTAGCCCTGGTTGATGTCGTCAAGTGAGTACCGACGGGTGATGAGCTCATCAAGCTTCAGCTTGCCCTGGCGATACAACATGAGGAGTTCGGGGATCTGGGCGTTCGGGCTGGCCGAGCCAAAGATCGTTCCTCGCAGTTCTTTTTGCGAGAGGGTCATACGTGCCAGGTCGAGCTTGACGTCTTCCTGGCGCATCGGGGCCACGGCGGTGGCGACCACCGTGCCGCCCTTCGAGGTGAGATCCATCGCAGGCTGGATGAGATCTCCGGTGAGAACGCCGGGTGTCATGATCGTGGCGGCAGCCATCCGACCCCAGGTGACTTCGTTGACAAGCTCCTTGGCTTCCTCCATCGATGAGCACGAGTGAGTGGCCCCGAGCTGCATCGCCATCTCTTGCTTGAACGGCACGGGATCGACGGCAATGACGTTGGCGGCACCAGCTGCAGCCGCACCCTGCACGGCGTTGGAGCCGATGCCGCCACAGCCAACGACCACCACCGTGTCACCCGCTCTGACCTCGGCCCGATTGACAGCTGACCCGTACCCGGTCGCGACGCCGCACGACACAAGACACACAGCGTCGAGCGGGAGATCGGGTTCGACCTTGATCACCGACTCGGCGGCCAACACCATGTGTTCCGCGAACGTGCCGAGCTTGGCAAAGGTGTTGAGATCGGTGCCATCGGCAGCGTGGGTTCGGTACGTGCCATCGGTGACCATGCCACCGCCAAACGTGCGGGCTCCGACGTCGCACAAATTCTGCTTTCCGGCAGCACACGGAGGGCAGGTGCCACAGGCGGGCACAAACGAGCACGAGATGTGATCGCCGGGTGCAACCTTGGTCACGTTAGGGCCCACCTCCAAGACAACACCAGAACCCTCATGGCCGCCGATCATCGGGTACACCGACCCGCCAGGTAGTTGATCGATCAGCTCTTGCGGCGGCAACATGTCGCCGGTGACGAGGTGTTCGTCTGAGTGGCACAGTCCGGCGTACGCGGTCTTGACGAGAACCTCGCCAGGACCGGGCGGATCGAGTTCGATCTCTTCAACGCTCCAGCGTTCTCCAACGCCTCGCAAAATGGCTGCTCGTGTCTTCATGGTCGCTCCCTGCGTAGAGAGCTGAGTTTGTCACCGGCCATCGTGTCGCGTCGAACTTGGCGACACCGTCGTGTGGCTGTTCCGCCCGCTCTTTGGCCCGGGTGGTCAGCCCAATCTGTTGCTGACTCAGTTGAGGCACTCTGGGTGGTCCTGAATCGCAGCGTCGAAGGCGGCGGTTGCTTCCTCGGGGGTCGTGTTGAGCAGTGCCTTTTCGGCAAGAGCCTGGATCTCTTCAGGACTCAGTGCTGCGACGAGGCATTCACCGTCGCCTTCAGTAAGGAACTGCGATGCGGCCACGATCAGCCCGCCCTCGAGAACATCGCAAATGACATACAGATTGAAGAAGTCTTCTTCGGTGAGGCTGTCGGGATCGCCGGCCGCGACGGCCAAGGCTTCGTCGGCGAGGCACGCAACGTCGTCGTCTGTCCAGCCCAGCAACGGAGCAAACTGGGAGAGGTCGGCAATGATCTCTTCTCGGCTTTCGATCTCGCCGGACCCACTGCCGCCCGATGCCGCTTCATCGGTATCGGTGTTGTCGTCAGCACGAGTGTTGTCGCCATCGGCGCTCTCTTGCGGCTCGTTCGTGTCTTCCGGGCCTCGGTAGATGGTTACGTCGCCCTGCTGGGTCGAAAAAGAGAACCGAGTGGTGAGGATCGTCATGAACTCCTGCATCAACACCGCATCAATCTCGAAGATCGGGTTCGGGGAGTTCACACCGTTGGTGGCAACCAGCCAGCCGATCGAACCGTCACGGACCCCGGCTCGCGGCCTATCACCGTCCGAAGTGACGCCTTGATCTGCGACGTCGAGCGTGAGTTGCCGATCTGATGAGCCGACGTCGCCCCGTAGGAAGTTCCAGTCTTGTTCGTTTTCGAGCGTTCGGACGAGGAGAGAAGCCCGATAGTCGTCGCCGTCGACCTGAAAGCTACAACCTCGGCTGGCGTCGAGTTCGAAGCGGTCTTCGGTGATTCCGAGCACGGCCAGGACGTGCTCGGTCGGGAACTCTTCGCAGAGCAGTTCTTCGGTGAGTGGCCCGGTCCACGGCTGTTCGAGTGCTCCGTGAACCTCGATTGCTTCGGCCGCGGACAAGGGAGCCGGCCCGGTCGACGCCGTGTCGTCAGACGCTTCGTCGGTATCTGTATTCGTTCCGGCGTCTGTGTCGGTTCCGCTCGCGCCGTCGGCGTCTGCTGCAGAATCGGAATTCGTCTCGTCTTGTTGACCTGCGTCGTTGACCGCCGTGGTCTCGGTCGTCGCGTCGTCAGCTGACGAGCTGCATGCGGAAGCAAAAAGGGCGAGAACGAGCCCTGCAACGATCGCAAGAACGTGTCGATGGCGGTCCGAGATCATGGCTGCTCCTGAGGTGTGAGCGCCCGACCATCAGGCGCGTTCAGTACATAGATGCGCCGAAGGGCTTGTGAGTTTCAGGCTCTGTCTCAGATTGAGGTTTCAGGCTGGGGTTTCAGACTGAGCGGTCTAGTACCACTTGCCTTTGGCGAAACCGCCGAAGCCAATCAGGCCAACGAGCGTGATGATGATGCCGATGAAGTTCCAACCGTCGACGATTGGCGACCACAACAACAGCCCTAGCGCAGTGATGATGGCACCCATACCGATGCCAGCAATCTTCATGTCTTTCATATGCCGCTTCTCCTTCGCCCGGCCCACAACCTGTGGTCTAGCGCCTTCAACGTACCGGAGGGTTCTTCCGGTTGGCGAAAATCAAACGCTGCGTTCTTGGCCAATCCCGCCACCCGTAGGACCATGGCGGCATGGCAACTCTTGATTGGCACGTCGATCGGGTCGGGGCAGCACAACATTGGCCCGCCCTCCTCGATGCGGCACCGGAAAGTGTCGGCATCGATCTCGCCGGCGTTCGGCGCTATCGCCAAGAACGGGTCAGATCCGAGATGGCCAAGCGCGACATTGCGGCCGTTCTGCTCAGCGATTCGGTGAACATCCGCTATGCCACGGGCACTCGCAACATGCAGGTGTTCACATCGCGCAACTCGCCATCCCGTTACCTGCTCCTGACCAAAGACCGATCAGTGCTGTTCGAGTTCACCGGATGCGAGCATCTCGCTGATGGCTTCGACACCGTCGATGAGGTGAGGGCGGCCACAACAGCGAGCTTCGTCGCCGCTGGCGGCGACATCGTGGGGCGTGAACAACAGTGGGCCGCTGATCTCGCAGCCACGATTGCCGAGCTTGTGGGCGACGTCAACGCAACCGTCGGCGTCGAGCGAATGAACGCCGGAGCGGCGATCGCTCTGGCCGAAACCGGACTGCGGATTGTGGATGCCCAGGAGCCGGTCGAGATGGCTCGGGCCATCAAATCACCCGATGAAGTTGCATGCATCAAGGCATCGCTCCGGCAGACCGAAGCCGGTGTCGCTGCCCTTCGCGATGCCATTCGGCCCTGTATTACCGAGAACGAATTGTGGTCGGTGCTGCACCAGTCGGTGATCGCTGGGAACGGCGACTATTGCGAAACGCGACTGTTGAATTCGGGGCCGCGAACCAATCCGTGGTTTCAAGAGACAGCCTCTCGGGTGATCCAGCCGAACGAATTGGTGGCGCTCGATACCGACGTTGTTGGTTGTCATGGCTACTACTCGGACTTCTCGCGGACGTTTCACGTCGGCCCCGATGCACCGACTGAGCATCAACGAGAGATCTATCGACTGGCCCACGAACAGGTCCATCACAACATGGGGATCATCGAGCCAGGACTCACGTTCAAGGAGTACAGCGATCGGGCCTGGAACATTCCCGATCTCTATCGCCGCAACCGCTACTACCTCTCAGCCCACGGGGTGGGCATGACCGGCGAGTATCCCTACCTCTACCACCATGCCGACTACGGCGATGCCGGCTACGACGGCGTGATCGAGCCGCACATGACGCTTTGTGTCGAGAGCTTCATTGGTGCCGAAGACGGTGGTGAGGGAGTCAAACTCGAACAGCAGATTCTCGTGACCGAGACAAGTACAGAGCTCTTGAGCCTCTTCCCGTTCGAGGACCAGCTCCTGAGCTCATGAGGTGGCGTCAGCGGGAGTAACGCACCGTCACACCAAGAATGTGGCGGGCCGCCAGAACCGACCCCTTGAGCGTTCCGCTCACTTTGGACTTGCCAGACCGTCGAGGGTCCCACGTCACCGGCACCTCCACGATCCGGGCCTGTCGCTTCGCACATTTCACCATCATCTCGGTTGGCCAGCCGAAGGTCATCTCTTGCATGTCGAGCTCGCTGACGAGATCAGCTCGGATGGCCCGGTAGGGGCCCAGGTCGGTGACGTCAATCGAATACAGGCGGCCCATGAGTCGCGAGGAGAGCCAGTTTCCAAACCGCTGATGCGGAGCCATTGCTCCATCCGAGATGGTGCCCAGCGTTCGTGAGCCGAGCACGAGGTCAGCATCGTCGGTGGCCAGCGGGCCGACGAGCCGAGTGAGCTCATCGGGACGGGAGCTGTGATCAGCATCGATGTATGCGACGAACTCGGCGCCCTCGGCCACCGCTCTGGTGGTCCCAGTCATACAGGCAAAGCCGTAGCCTCGCCGAGGTTCAGCAACCACCACGGCACCAGCGGCGACTGCCTGCGCTGCAGTGTCGTCCGAAGAGCCGTTGTCGGCGACAACAACGGCCTCGACGCCGAGGGCCAAGACCTCTCGGACGAGGTCGCCGACGTTGTCTCCCTCATCGAGGGCCGGCACCACCACGATGGTTCTCGCCAGACCAGCATCAGTTGGCGATGAGTTCATGACGGCAACAACCCGACATCACGGAGCATCGCCAACGTGTGGGGGCCGCACGCCACGCCAGCAATGATGTCGTCCACGAGGCGATCGAGGTCGGCCGGTTCGTCGACGTCGTACCACGGGTCGAGCGTGCGGACCTCGAGACCGAGCTCTTGGGCAACCCGCAACGTGTCGTTGAGTACCGTCGGTGTCGACATCTCGACGTCGGTAACAACTCGAGGGTGAGGTTGCTTCCACCCGATGAGGTAGTAGCCGCCGTCTTCGGTCGGGCCGAGAACAACGTCGACGTCTGGGGCATCCAGCTGATCGAAGGCATCGGCGATGAGATGAGCTGGCAACGTCGGACCGTCAGCGTTGATGGCCACGACCTGTTCGTAGCCCTGGCGAAGAGCTTCAGACAGAACGTGGGCCAACCGTTGGCCGAGGTCGTCGCCGATTTGTGTGATCTGGCCGACCCCAGGCACGAGCGTCGCGAACGTTGCATCGGCCCCCGGCGGCGAGACGGCCACAATGCTCTGCACAGTTGATGGTGAGGTCGTTGGTCGGGCCGAGGCGGCGAGGGCGACAGCGTCGCAGATAAAGGCGGCGGAGAGCTGGGCCGTGACGGCGGGACTGAGCCTGGGGTGGAGTCGGGTCTTTGACTGGCCGGCGACCGGGGCCTTGGCCATCACGAGAACCGCTCGAGTCACTTGACGAGCAGAGCCGAACGTTCCGCAGCGACGTTGCCGGCTCGCCGTTCGCGGCTCCGGTAGACCGAGATCATCTGGCCGATGGTCGCCGTTGCGATTGCGGTGAGGCCGATGGCGAAGACTGAGGCGTAGAACGCAATGCCCCAGTTGTGGTGCCTGATGGCCGTCCATGCTCCGAACCCGCAGAGGCCAGCGACGAGGAGTTCGACGTACACGATGCCGTCGAGTCGCAGCTGGTACCGCTTCTGCGTCCAGGAGCGCCCGAGGGCTTCCGGCTCTTCGAGTCCAAACTTTGCTGTCCGTTCGAATTCTGGGTCGGGGTGGGTGAAGATCTGGATGGCGGCCCGCAGTGTGTTCACCATCATCCCTGCGCCGAGGACCGTGACGGCGAGGATGCGGGGTAGTCGGCGCCATGCCCGTTGGCCCGCACGGCGTTGACCAACCAGGAAGAAGATCGCTGGCGCTAGGGCGGAGAGGGCAAAGATGTAGCCAGCTCCGTACAGCGTCGAGAAGCCTTCGAAACGTTCACCGGTGTGGACGACGAACGGGTAGATCATCGCCAGCGTGAACAGCATGAGGTGAATGGAGTAGGCCGTGAGGTGTGCGGTGGCTTGGAACTTTGTGGCAAACGGTGCATCGGATTGCCACACCGATGGCAGAAGCTTCCTGGCGCATTCGAGCGAGCCTCGAGCCCAGCGATGCTGTTGGCGGCGGAAGCTCGACAGCTGGGCCGGGAGTTCGCCCCTGACAACAACGTCTTCGCGGAAGTGGCCTCGCCAGCCCTTGAGATGGGCTCGATACGAGAGATCGAGGTCCTCGGTCAGCGTGTCGGCTGTCCAGCCGCCAGCGTCTTCAATCGTTGCCTTGCGCCAGATACCCGCCGTGCCGTTGAAGTTGAACCAATAGTTTCGCAAGCCCCGAGCCGCTTGTTCGACCATGAAGTGTCCATCGATGGCGAGGCTCTGGAGTCGGGTGATCCACGAGTAGTCATGGTTGATGTGGCCCCAGCGGCACTGCACAAAACCGATCTGGGGATCGTCGAAGTGCCGGACCGTTTCTTGGAGAAACTCGGGGGGAACGACAAAGTCTGCATCGAAAATTGCGACCAGCTCACCGCTTGCCGTGAGCAGTCCTTCGCCGAGGGCGCCTGCCTTGTAGCCGGCACGGTTCGTTCGTTGCACGTGAACAACGTCGACACCGTCCGCAGTGAGGTCGGCAACCACTTGGCTTACGAGCGAAGCGGTTTCGTCGTCGCTGTCGTCGAGAACCTGGATCTGAAGGAGTTCTCTCGGGTAGTCGACGGCCGCCGCCGACCGGATCGCTCGCTCAGCTACGTAGAGCTCGTTGTAGATCGGGAGCTGAATCGTCACCTTTGGTCGATGTGGCTTGATGTTCGCCGCATCGGAGCGGAGATTGGCGCTGTTGTCGTCGTTGTTCTGCCGTCGAGGGTCTCGAACGAGCACGAGGATCGCCAACAGAGAGAGATTGGTCCCGAGTACGAACAAAAGAACGGAGGTGATCAGGTAGATCACCCCCGCAACGATCAAGAAAGCGTCTGACATCAGCGTTGCATCACCAGATGAGGCCTCCGAATGACGACCCCTTGGCCTTTGCGATGATCTGATCGAGTCCGAGCTGACGTCCTCCGTATCCGAGGAAGACGGTCAGTGCGGCCATGAACAACAGTACGTAGGTCCAAATCCACTCTTCTCCACCGAAGTACGAGAGGAAGAGAATGGCAAAGAATCCCATCGACCACAGGCTTGCGAGGCGGGTTGCGCCGCCGACGACCAGGAGAAGACCGGCAAGACCCTCCATGATCAATTGCCCGAATGCGGCGAGCCCGGCAACAGGAACGATTGTGGCGTCGAGCAAGTCGTGGAAGAAGGTCAGAGAGCTGCCGTTGCCGCCCTCCTCGCCGGAAAGAACCAACCAATCAAGAAAGCCCTTGAAGCCATCAGCGGTGTAGAAATCGTCGCCGATGTTTCCCCACCATGTGGCGAGCAGAATCACGCCGAGGGTGATTCTGAGCAGGGCAACGGCGACCGAGCCCTTTTGTTGGCCGGCTTCGGTTTCGATCCCGATCTGGTTGGGCGATGTGGTTGTCATGGGTTCAGTCCTTTGGGGTCGACGTGAGCAGTCGAACTGTCGAGGAGGGTGTTCCATTTCCTGTGAGCCAGGCATCGACACCCCACTTCTGCCCGGGGGCAGACAAGACAAACAGTAGGTGCCACATTGCCATCATGACGTATGACCAAGGCCATTCTCCAGGAACGTCCAACATGGCGATGCCGAGGTTGAGTGACAGAGCAAGACCGAGGGCGGCTCCGGCCCGAGTCAAGGTGCCCGTGAGTAGTGATAGCCCGGTGAGCAGTTCTGCCACAAAAACGAGCCACGCAAACACGGCAAAATTGGGGATCACCAGCGACTCGATGAGCTCTCCGTAGGGAGCGACAGCGGCATGCTCGACGGCGAGTTCGAGCCACTCTCGCAAGCTGGTCTCACCACGGCCGTCGAAGCTCGGTGGGAGTTTCCAACGCAGTGCGTAGAGCCACAGGATGCCAATGAGCATTCGGGCAACGGCGATCGGCCACAACGCCGTCGTCAGTTGTTTCTGCTGTCCTGGCAGGTCGTCCTTTGTTAACTGGTTGTTCACTGCGGAATACCCGCCGTTGCGGTCGTCCGCTTGTTTGGCTCAACGCTGACGAGTCGACCCTCCGACATGACGGCGATGCGGTCGGCCATTGCGGCCGCCTCGTCGTGGTCGTGAGTGACCATCACTGTTGTGATCCCGGCCTCGGATTGCAGTGCGCTGACGACGTGTTGCAGCTCGCCCCGAAGTTCGGGATCGAGGCTGCTCAGCGGTTCGTCGAGCAGCAGGATGCGGGGTTGCACCACGAGCGCTCGAGCCAGGGCGACGCGCTGCTGCTGGCCGCCAGACAACTCGTTTGGATATCGATCGCCGTAGCCGTCGAGTTGGACGAGGCGCAGGGCCTCTGCCGTCCTATTGGCTTGCTCTCGTCTATCGAGTTTCCGAATGCGGAGCCCGTACGCAATGTTCTCGTTGACCGTCCGAAACGGGAACAGCGCATGCTGCTGGGCAACGAGCACGGCATGGCGCTTCTCCGGCGCCACGCGGATGACGGACTCGCCGTCGATCGTGATGTCGCCAGAGGTGGGATGTTCGAGACCTGCGATCAACCGCAGCACGGTGGTTTTCCCGCACCCCGAGGGTCCGAGTAGCACCAAGAGTTCGCCGTGGTCGACCGTGACCGAGACGCCGCGAACGGCGTCGGTCGTTGGCTCGTCATAGGTCATGACGAGGTCAGTGAGGGTCAAGGTCGCCACGTTGCTGCCGGTGGAAAGGTCTGGCCGCTTAGGACCAGATCTCCATGGTGCCGCCGAGCGGCAGATCGATGATGCGGTCCGGACCTTCGAACCAGGGCTCGTAGATCTCGGCGAACTCGCCGATGGTCCAGAGATTCTGCAGCGCGATGTTCACTTCGTCGCGCCAGTCAGACTGGTTCTCGGGGACACCGATGCCGAACTGCACGGGGTTGTGTCCGCCGGGCAACAGGGTGAGGTCGGGGTCGCCGGCGGCGAGGGCGAGCAGGGTGATGTTGTCCTCGGTGTAGCCCTCGACGGCACCGTCGCGCACCGCCTGCACGGCGGCGAGCTTGTCGTCGAACTCGACGAACTCGGGTGCGTCGCCACCTCGTTCTGCGACGTAGTTGCCCCAGCTGTCGATCGTTGAGCTACCGGCGCTTGCGGCCACCGTTTCGCCGATCAGGTCATCGATTGACTCGTAACTGTCGGTCCGGACAAGGAACGACTGGTTGTCCCAGAAGTAGGTGATGCTGAAGTCGATTGCTTCTTCTCTCGACAGCGTGTGGTTCATGCTGGCCACGGACATGTCGACCTGGCCTTCCTGCAAGAAGCTGATGCGTGTGGTGCCGTCGACCGGAACCAATTCGAGCTCGTAGCCCAGCTGGTCGGCCATGGCGTTGGCGAGGTCGATGTCGAAGCCAACCCAGTCGCCGTTGTCGTCGACAAAGCTCATTGGTGGGTTGTCGTTTCGGACGCCGATCCGAACGACTCCAGCCTCGGCAACAGCTTCGCTGAGCGAGCTCGAGGAATCTGAAGATTCCTCTGAAGAATCTTCGGTTGTGGCATCGGATGGTGAAGCCTCCTCGGAGGAGGCTTCGTCATCGCCTGCACATGCAGCAGCAAGAAGAGCCAGGGCAAGCGTGGCGATGAGAGCGCGGCTAAAAATTCCGTTTCGTTTCACTCGCTCAAGGTATCCGTGGGAGCTTTGAGATCGGTCGCGTCGCCCCGTCGTTCCATGCGCTCAAAACCTTGGGATGGATCACCTAACGGAGGTCATGTCGAGGCGACCAACGAGGCCGACCTTGCCCTCTCTTTCAGCGCCAAAGCGACGTTGGCCGATGCGGGCAATGAGTGCCGCCACGACAAAGTAGATGGCACCGACGGTGAGGTAGGTGGCGACCCAGAACGGGGCGTTGTCGATGTCTGACCCGAGGGCGATTCTGGCTGTCGTCGTTAGGTCGGCAACCCCCAAGACGACAACCACCGATGTGTCCTTGAAGAGGGTGATGGCCTGGTTGGTGAAGCCGGGTCGCATCACTCGTAGTGCATACGGAAAGCGCACTGTTTTCCACGCCTCAAGGGGGCTTGCGCCCATCACGCGAGCGTCCTCCACCAGGGCTTCCGGCACGGCTCGCAGACCGCTGGCGACGACCCCTGCCTGGTAGGCGCTGCTGTACAGCACGAGGGTGATGAGGGCCGACTGAAACGACGATGTCTCGAGCCCAATTCGACCGGTGCTGAAAATGTTGTGAACGATCAGCAACAGGAGGATCAACGGCACCCCTCGGAACACCCAGATGTACAACTGGGCGGCCCGCCGAAGCAACGATGAGCGGGCGGCGCGAGCGGTGCCGATGGGCAGGGCGAGCACAAAGCCGAGGCCGAGGCCGACGATGGCGAGCACCAGCGTCAAGACGAGCCCGCCCGGTCGTTGCCCTGGAAACCCAAACAGCAGGTTGGGCAGGTTGCGGACAATGAAGTCGAGCTGGTCGCTCATGTCGGCAGCACCGAACCAACCATGCGGTTCCGATTGAGTAGGCGCTCGATGAACGCCAACCCCGCGCCCATGCCGGCGGTGAGGATGAGGTAGATCACCGCGCCGAGCATGAGGAACTCGGTCGCTCGAAACGTCGACTGAATCGAGGCTTGGAGCTCATGGAAGAGCTCGGGAACGGCAACGAACGACACCAGGGAGGTGTTCTTCATGTTGTGAATGAGCCGGGTCGACAACGCGGGGAAGGCCACTCGCAACCCTGCGGGGATGATCAACGTGCGAAGAGCGACGAATGGGCTTGCGCCGAGGGTGCGGATGGCGTCGAGTTGACTCTGCGGGATTGAACCCGCTCCGGCTCGGAACAGCTCAGCGGCGTACGCCGAGGTGTTGAGCGTCAGGGCCAGGGCCCCAGCCAACCCGTAGTAGGGAATCGGAATGCCGGTGAGGTCTCGGGCTACATCCATCACCGCGTTGTCGAAGAGGAGCGTTCGGCGCGTGTCTGGGCTCAAGAGGTTCGGGACAGCGAACGCCCAGAAGATGATCTGAATGAGCGCTGGCACATTTCGAAAGACCTCGATGTACGCCGCAGCGAGGCGTCGTAGGCCCGACCGAGACGACATGCGTGCCGCTCCGACGGCGATGCCCGCAGCGGTTGCGGTGATGGCGGTGATCACCGCAAGCGCAATCGTCAGTACCGCTCCTCGAGCCAGCTCCGCAGCGATGTCGGGGGTGAGCCAGTCAAACACTCGTCACGCTGATCGACGAGCGACGGCGATCATGGTTGGGTGGTCGTCATCAAGAGGAGTTCCGACGAGGTCGGCCGAGACGTCAACGGCCTCGAAGCCGGCGGTCGCGAGTTCATGTTCGAGTTCGGTGCGGCTGAACAAGCGATAGGCAAGGTCGAAGGTCCGCTCGACACCGTCGGCGACCACAACGAAGGTTTCGTGTACCCGCTGGGATGAGGCCTCGAACGTTCGCGTGATCGTTGTTCGGTTGTCGCCGGATCCGAACTCGTCGTGTTCGACGAGCTGGTTCACGGCTGCCTGGCGCTGGGGAACCTCGACGACAAAAGGTGCTCCAGTTCCTAGACGTTGGGCAACTTCGACCAGCACGTGCTCGTTGCTCGCGCCGTTGTTGTCGACCTGGCCGATGGTCGTGAACATCGCAACAGCCGCATCGAAGGGTCCCTCGGCATCGGCAAGGTTGGTCGTGAACTCGGCACCATCAACGCCAGCCTCGGCGGCCCTCTGAGCCGCAGCGGCGATCATCGTGGGAGACGGGTCGACGCCAACCACCCGCATGCCGTGACGAGCAAACTCGACGCTGTGCCGGCCGAATCCGCAGCCGAGATCGAGCACCCGATCTGGCGGCTTGAGTTCGAGGAGACTGATGAGTCCCTCGACCTCAGACGCCGAGCGCTCAGGGGTCAGAAACGGGTGGCCCAAAAAGGGTGAATGAGCGTCGAAGAAGTTCGGCATCGAATGATCAGGCTGGGGGAGCGTGAAGGTCCTCACTCACGGTGGGGACGGCTGCGTTGCGCTTGCTTCAAAGACTGTCTTGCACGTCGAGTAACGGCAGATCGGTGATTTCGATCTTGTTGAGTGGCTCAAACGGAACAACGGTGCCATTGGCAACCGACGCGTCCCGCCATGCCTCGAACCACGATCGGTCGATGCCTTCGACGTCATCAACCATCCTGAGCCGATCGACGCCGTAGGTGTCGGCAAGATCCTTGGCCTCGGCGGCAACGCTTTCGGGCGACCGTTGCCGAAACTCCGGCCCGTGGACCGCGTCTTGGCACCACTCACAGCCGTAGGGGCATCCTCGAGTCGTTGCGATCGTGATCGAGCTGTAGCCGCTCGATTCTTGCCACGAATCGAGATAACGATCCATGTCGATGAGGTCGCGGGCTGGTCTGGGGAGCGCGTCGAGGTCGGCGAGTGGTTCCCTTGGTTCGTTGACCACGACGAGGCCATCTGATCGGTACGCGACGCCCGGTTCGGCTCGAAGTACCTCGAGGTCGAGGGCCTGTTGATCGAGCAGCTCGAGCAGCCTCACCATGGTCTGCTCACCTTCGTGGTGAACGACGAGATCGATGCTTTCGTGCTGCAGATAAAACCCAGGATCAGCTGTTGGGTCCGGTCCGCCGAAGGCAACGACGGCACCGTGCTCCGATGCGATTCCGGCCAGGGTGATCGCCATGTCTCGCGTTGGCATGAGGGCTGAGATACCGACGATGTCGGGTCGATCGGTCGCAAGCTGCTCGACGAAGGCCGACTCGTCTGCGGCAAAGGTGCCGTCGAAGATGGTGACCTCGTGACCGGCCTCGCGCACGTAACTCGCCAGGTACAGCAGGCCGAGTGGAAAGTAGGGGCTGGAGAGTTGCTGCTCGACCGGGCTCTTCGACAGAAACAACGGATGCGCAAGCATGACCTTGGCCATGGAAACAACGGTACCGTGCTCGCCTGTGGCCAGTCGCCCACGTGCCGACGTTACGCAGATGGTCAGAGGTCTCGCCGTGACTGTTGCGGCCTGCCTGGTGGTCAGCGCATGCACCTCGTCGCCGTCCGACGACACTCGGCTGCTGACTGCGGAGGCCTACGCCGACAAGGTGCACGGATCATGGCAAGCCACGATGTTTGCCAACTTCTCGGGCCTCGATCTGCAAGGCATTTGGCTCGAGGAGCCCGGCCCTGATGGCGCCGTCGAGTTGCTGACACCAGCCGAATGGTCGACAGACGACGACACCCACGTCGAGTACGTGCATCTGCACGCGATGGAAGTCCACGGAGTCGACCCGAGCTACGAGCAGCTCCGCGACGAATGGGTGGCGCACCTGAACAACGACATCTGGGTGGCCACCCGAAACGCCCGCGATCTGATGGACGAAGGCATCGTGCCTCCTGAGACGAGCGACCCCGAGCTGAACCCCGAGGGGGTCTGGTCGATGGATGCCCAACTCGAGACCGAGATGTTCGGACTGATCGCCCCCGGTCTTCCTGAGGTCGCTCGGGAACGAGCGACCTTCTTCGCCCGCATCTCCAACAGCGGTCTGGCGGTCGACGTCAGCGCGTTCTACGCCCATCTCTATGCCGAGGCGTTCATCGAGTCCGACATCGAGTGGTTGCTCGATCGAGCCGTGGCCGCTGAGCCGGCCGACTCACGCGTTGCCGAGATCGTCGACAACGTTCGCACGTGGCACCTTCAGAACCCGGATGACTGGCGAGCGACCCGGGCCGAGATTGCTGCAAATCACGATGTCGACCCGGAGTGGTGGGGGAGCGAAGTCAACTTCGCGGTGACGATCATGGCGCTGCTCTACGGCGAGGGCAACATGATCGACACCATCACGATCGCCGGCTTGGCAGGATGGGACGCCGACAACAACATGACGACCGCGGCGGGATTGCTCGGAGTCATCGACGGTTTCGACGGCCTCCCCGAATTGATCCGGACGTCGACCGACATCTACTTCAACGAAGACCTCACCGGCGATCTACCTCGCGAGGACTCCGTGTCTGGCATTGCCCAGCGCACGGCACGCATCGGCGAGCAGATCATGTTCAAGTCGGGGGTTCGACTGCGCAACGATGCCTACGAGTTGCCGCTCGACGCGGGAGTGTCGGGCTGAATCGGATCTTCGGCGTGGATGGCAAAGAACACCCAGAAGCTGGTGAAAACAAGCAGAGCCAGCGTCGGGTACCACTCGACCCAGCGCACCCATGACAGTTCCGCGAAGGCTTGCGGGTTCCGGTATGTGATGTACGACAGCGGCGACGCCACCGTGAGGTAACTCCACGGCAGCAACAGCAGCCATCGGTCGCTTCCTTCCCGCTCGGTGGGGGTCACGAACACAAGCAGCGTGAGCAGGATGGTGAGGTACCACGGGTGCAGCACCGGGGTGAGGGCGACGTACCCCATCAGCGGAAGCGTCGCGAGGCGCAGCACAGACAACGCGGATGTTGCCCTCCGAGCGAGCAGCCACGTTGTCCCTCCGATGACGGCCATCGCGAGAGCAACGACGGCGCTGGCGGCCGCTTGACCGAAGGTGGTCTCGAGCCAATGAGCGATCCCGGCGTTGAAGCGGAAATCTGAGGAATACACCCGGGCTGATCCGAAGACGCCGCGGCCGGATGCGTCGTCGCCCAGCCCGAACCCAGCCGCACCGAAGCCGAAAGGCAGAATCAAGGCGACCGCCGTTCCGCCGGCGAGGAACCGTTGCGGCCATGTCCAGCGCCAGAACAACACCGGTGCCAGCAGAATCGGGATTGGTCTGGTGAGCACGGCAAGGGCAAACACGATCGGTGCTGCGACGCTTCGCCATCGATGCGTTCTCTCAGGGCCGTCGGCTGCGTCATCGGCGGAGGGCCGCAGGGTGAGCACCAGCGCAGCCAGCGTCAAGAAAATCATGAGGGCATCGAGATGTGCCGCGTGTGCCGTCTCGATGATGACGAGTGGGTTCCAGAGGTAGAGGATGACGCGCCCGGCGGGGAGGCCGGCATAGGTCAGCAGCTTGGTGATCAGCAGTGCAGCGCCGATGTCGAAGAACGACATGATCACCTGCATGGTGAGCGGCTCGGAAGGCAACACCGCTGCGGCTCCGCCAAACACGGCGTGAGCGGCCGGTAAGTATGGCGAGGACAACGACGGGTTGTTTGCCAGCCGGCGAGCCGGGATCTCGAACGGATCGAGTTCGGCTGCGTTGATGACGTTGGCGTACGGATTGACGCCTTCGGCGACGAGATGGCCATCCCACAGATACCGGTAGACGTCGTCGCTCAACGTCGGCTCGGTGAACAGCAAGAGCAGTCGGAAGACAATGGGGATGGTCCACAGCCAGCGACGATCGATGGGCGAGTGTTCGTTCCACCAGACGGCGACCGCAAACCCGAAGAAAGCAACCAGGTACCAGCCGATCGATGTTGGTACGTATTCGTCGCGCAGCGTGCCGTGCATCTGGTCGATGACGACGAGGGCGATGTAGGCAGCGGCGCTGACCGCGATGGCGGTGGCGAGTCCCCAGTGCGTCCGTAGCTTCGCCACGGCCGAAGCCTACGACGGTCGATCCGTGCCGAGGTGACGGCTCGACTTCGGGCCTCGATCGAGCGCTGAGCTAGCGTCTCGGTATGGCCGAACCAACATCTTCGATCGACGCTTCACCCGCCTCTGAGCCCGAGCTTCTCTACGAGGTGTCTGACCACGTAGGTGTCATCACGTTCAATCGTCCCGAGCGGATGAACACGATCACGATCAAGATGCTCAACCGCTTCTCAGAGTTGTTGTTGGCAGCCGACGCCGACGACCAGGTTCGGGCCATCGTCGTGACCGGGAACGGTCGGGCGTGGTGTGCCGGCCTCGACATCGGAGCCGCCGAGTCAGGTGACGGCATCGGGTCGGCCAGTTCGGGTCAGCCGACAGGTGAGTTCAACCTGCGTGACGCGCCGCCGGTCGTGCTGCACAAGATCGACACGCCCACGATTGCCGCGATGAACGGCGGCGCCGCAGGTTACGGGCTCGACCTGGCCCTCGGTTGCGACATCCGTATCGCCTCAGCGAACGCCAAGCTTGCCGCGGCCTACACCGCCCGTGGTCTCGTACCCGAAAGCGGTGGCACCTGGTTGCTTCCCCGCATCGTCGGGTGGTCGAAGGCCGCTGAGTTGATGTTTACGGCCCGCACGCTCAAGGCCGACGAGGCACTCGAGCTCGGGTTGGTGAGTCTGGTGACGCCGAAGGGTGAAGTGATGGATGCTGCCATGTCGATGGCTGCCGAGATCGCAGCCAACGCACCGCTGGCGGTTCGGGCCTCAAAGCGCATGATGCGCCACGCCATGACCGAAGGGCTCGAAGATCACGTGCAGCGGCAGTACCTCGCGTTGCTCCCACTTTTTGCCTCGAAAGACTTCCGTGAAGGTCTTGCCAGCTACCTCGAAAAGCGACCCGCAGACTTCCAGGGCCAGTAAGTGAGCAGGGCCAGTAAGTGAGCGGGGCCAGTAGCGAGCTGCGGTGATGAGCAACGTCAGCAGCTTGTGATGACTCGAAGCTGATCACGTCCGTTGTCGTAGGCCGCAAGATCTAACGTCAGGTTCGTGCCCAAGATGGTGAGTCGGTCGGCGAATTCGAGGCCCGCATAGGTGTAGGCCACGAGGTCAGATTCAAGTTCGCTCGATGCCTCAAGGTCAGCGCGCGTCGTTGCAAGACCCAGCACGGTTGTGGCTCCGAAGTCGATCGAGGGATCCCACGTGTCGCTGGCGTTCGGGGGATCGTGGTGGATGAACCACGAGCACACGTTGGTGCCCGCAGGAATCACGGTCGTCGGAGGATTGTCACCGGGAACGTTCGTGCTGTCGACCCACGCCCGGACCGTGAGATCAGTGGTGAGCGCAACGTGCTGCTTCTCTTCGATGACGTAGGTGATGGTGGCCGACTCGAGCGCATTGAGTTCGACGCTCGCAGGTACGTCGGTTCCGGTCAGAATGACGACAGCAGTGCCTCCAGCATCGACCGGGATGGGTGGCGCCAGCGTGGTTGTGGTGGCCAGCAGCGTTGTCGTGGTCGTCGGGGCGGTGGTCGTGGTGGTGTCGGGCACTGTGGTCGTTGGTGTCGCCTGGGTCCCGGTGGTTGATGGGCTGGTCGTCGTGGTTGGAGCGTCCGGTGCGGCATCCGTCGTTGTGGTGGGGGCAGTTGTCGATGTGGTTGGATCGCTCACGGGGGATGAGATCGTTGAGGTTGTCGAGGGCTGGTCGGCGGGCGAACCATCGGAACCGTCGGCTCCGGGCACTGTGGTGATCGTGACGAGGGGCTCTGGCGCCTCGGGCTCAGTCGAATCTGGTCCGTTGGTCTCAGCTTGAACCGGGCCGTCAGTGAGTTCGGACGAATCAGCGTCGGTCTCCGCCACGTTTGCATCAGCACCGCTCGCATCTGCGGCGTCGGACATCGCGATGGTGGTCGGTTGATCGTCGGTGCTCGCGACACCACCTCCGAACGAGGCCACCACGGCGACCGCCGCCGCTGCAGCGGCCGTTGGCGCCGACGAGATCGCGTTGGCGATAGCGGGTTGTTCGGCCAACCAGCTGAACAGCCCCAGTCGCTTTGGTTCTCGTAGACCGATGGCCAACGCGGCACGAACCACCGCCGGGTCAAATTGGTGGCCGGCGCAGCGAACGAGCTCCTGGCGAGCGGCGTCAGACGTCATGGCTTCTTTGTAGGAACGCTTCGACGTGATGACGTCGTACGCATCGGCGACGGCTGCGATCCGGCCAGACAGAGAAATCTCGGTGCCGCTCAATCCGAGTGGGTATCCCTTTCCGTCCCAACGCTCGTGGTGTTGACTCGCTGCGTCTACCCATTCGCCGAGCCATTCCACGAGTGGTGCGACGATCTGAGCGCCCTCGGCGGGGTGTTGTTTGAGAATGGCCCACTCGTCGTCGGTGAGTCGCTCCTGTTTGTTGAGAATCTCAGCAGGGACTCGAAGCTTGCCGATGTCGTGCAGGAGCATTCCCCAGCGCATGAGCTGGAGCTCTTCGTCGTCGAGGCCCATCTCGGCCCCGATCAGCTCAGCCTGAGCCCGAACTCGCTCGGTGTGACCGCGGGTGAGTCGTTCGTGTCGGCCGAGTTCGGCGACGAGTGCTACCGCCTCTTCGGCCGCTGCTTGTACCGATGTGTTCGAGAGCTCGGTTGCGGCTTTCATCTTTCGGATCGTCCCGCCGCGCAGGGCAACGCCCAACCGCGAGGGTGCGTGATCGGGAAAGATGAGCGTGAGTCGGAACAATGCCGACAGAGGAGCAAACCGATCAGCAGCTTTCGTGGCGAGAAAGCTCGCAAGCCCAGCGACGACGATCGCCTGGATCACCCAGGCAACAAGACCGGTCCAGCCGTCTGGGCGCCAGAACCACTGCTTTGTGAAGCGAACGGCGAGCCAGCCAACGATGATCGGCAGGAGGAAGAGTGCACCGCGTACGAGCCGGGCAACGAGCGGCCGCTCGACCCAACCTGTACGGGTGGCTTCGCTCGCACCCCGGCTCGGGATGTGTGACGGGGAGGACTTCACACCGAATGATCGACACCGAGCGGGGGACGCTTGAGCGCCCACCCCCCAAGGTTTGGGGGCATGTCCGGGAATCGTTTCGAGGCCCCTGAGGTTGACAGATTCGATGACTGAGACAGCGGCCCAGCGGTGGCAGCGACGGGCCGTTTCGATACCGGTGATGCTTGGCGCCACCGCGGTCGCAATCTTTGGGTTCCCGTTCCTTGTCGTCGCTGCGGTGGCAGCCGACGTCGTGCGCGGCCGACCCCGCCTGCCAACGCTGCGCATCTACCTCTTCCTCCTGCAATACGCCATCAATGATTCGGTCGAGATTCTGTTGGCACCTCTGCTCTGGGCGGCTGCCGGCTTCGGCACGCGGCTCGACTCGGCTGCTTCGATTGCCCGCCACGAACGGTTGCAGTGGTGGTCGCTCTCGATGCTCGAACGCCGAGCCGACAAGCTGCTCGGACTGCGGGTCGAGATCGACGACGACGGCGAGGCGGCGCTCGACGCTGCACCGATGATCGTGTTGGGTCGTCACGTCAGTCTGTTTGATGCCTCGCTCCCGTCGCTGATACTCCAGACCAGGGGCAAGAGTGTCCGTGGCGTCGTGATGGCTGAGGTGTTGGCCGATCCCGGGTTCGATCTGATCTACGGACGGCTCGGTTCTGTCTTCATCCCCCGAGACGATGGCCCGACAGCGCTCGCACAGGTTGAGCAGATGGTTGACGGAGCACGCCGGAGCCAAGCGATCGACGACACGGCTTTTGTGATCTTTCCCGAGGGTCGTTTGTTTCGGCCGTCGGTGCGCGATCGAGGCATGGCCCGGCTCACCGAGAAGCAGCCCGAACGAGCGGAACGCCTGGCCGATATCGAACATGTCTTGGCCCCTCGGCCGGGCGGCGTGCTTGCCCTCTTGGCCGCGCTTCCCGATGCTGATGTGGTGTTGTTCGATCACCAAGGCCTCGAGCCGTTCCCCGGCGTTGCTGATCTGGCCGCTGCGGTTCCCCTCCGCGACAGCGTGAAAGTTCACGCAACCCGAATCCCTCGGTCAGAGATTCCCGTCGATCCCGACGATCAGGTCGCGTGGCTCGACGAGGTGTGGCTCGGCATCGACCGCGCCGTCGCCGCTCGTTGACATCTCGGTGGTGTTTGCCGCCGAGCCGGGTGAGACTGGCGGGATGGCAGAGCTTCCACTGACCTCGTCTCACTGGGGGACCTATCGGGTCGAGGCGGCCGATGGTGTCGTCAAAGCCCTACATCCCTTCGAGCACGATGCCGACCCTTCACCCATTGGTCCTGGCATCGTCGATGTCCTCGACCATCCCACCCGGGTGACCGAGCCGATGATCCGCAAGAGCTGGCTCGAGCACGGCCCGGGTGCAGCACCTGAGCTTCGGGGCCGCGAACCGTTCGTCGCCGTCAGCTGGGACGAGGCCAATCGGTTGGTCGCCGCTGAACTCAACCGAGTGCGTAGCGACTACGGCAACGAGTCGATCTTCGCCGGCAGTTACGGCTGGGCCAGCGCTGGCCGCTTCCATCACGCCCAGAGCCAACTCCGTAGGTTTCTGAATTGCATCGGCGGCCACACCAGGTCGCTCAATACCTACAGCTTCGCCGCCGGCGAAGTCGTTGTGCCTCACGTATTGGGCGGCTTCCGGGAGTTTGTCTACGGCGAAGCCCAGTGGGACAACGTGATCGACTCGGGTGAGCTCGTTGTCGCGTTTGGCGGCGTGCCGATCAAGAACGGTCAGATCAGTCAGGGCGGTGTCGGAAAT
>CALJSB010000141.1 GCA_937976305.1 uncultured Acidimicrobiales bacterium | reverse complement strand
CGATCGAGCCGAACCCCAAACCCGGCAGCAGCAGCCAGATTGAACGACGGCACCCCAACCAAGGCCATCCATCCCCCACCGGCCGAATCAAAGGTCTCGACCGAACCAGGTTCACCAGCCACGTGCGGCTGATCGACCGCGACCTGACCATGCAGCCCCGCAGCCATGACGGCCATCGCCAACGACCAGCTCCCGGTACCAGCGAAGGCAACACTGGAACCTCGCTGGATGCCGCCCCACGGCAGCAGAGGTTGCAGCAGTTCTGGCACATCGATAAGCCGATCACGAGCGAGCGTGACCGGCTTCAGCTTGCTGAGAATCTCAGGGGCAAGTGTTTCGGCGAGAGCCACCATCCTCCCAGTATCGAACATATGTTCGATACTGGCAAGATTTACCCACGGAGGTCGACCACCACCGCCTCGAGACCAGCAAACGAGGCACGGAGTGCCTCGAGATGATCTTGATCTTCGTAGACCCCAACAACAGCACCGCCTGAACCAGTGAACGTCGCCGGCGCTTCACACGCTGATGCGGCTTCCACCAACGCCAGTTGCTTGTCAGGCAGTGGGCCGAGTTGGCGTCGCAGCTCCATGTTCTTCCCCACAAGCGCCCCAAACCTGTCGAACGCCTTCCACTGCAGCGCGGCCCGCCCTTCGGGCACCAGCGCGGCCAAGCTGCGCATGGCCTCGCGCACCTTGCCATCGCCAGCATCAAACCGAGCCCGCAGATCACGGTGATAGGTCCCGCTCGACTCAGCCGCCGCCTCCCGATAGGCCAAGAACAACGGCGGCAGCAACGAAGCGTCAACCCGTTCATAGCTGCCATGCGCCACACCGAACCGGGCATTGGTGGTCATCTCACCGAAATCCATCGACACCAGCCCCCCGTAGACCTGAATCACTCGGTCTTGCAGGCCGGCATTGATCTGCAACTGCTCGGTCTCGACGGCAAGGGCGACCGAGGCCAGCACTTCGTCTGGCACATCGAGTTCGCCAAACTCACACAGGCAGCGCAGGGCAGCAACAACCAGAGCAGACGAGCCGGCGAGGCCAACCTGACGGGGAATCGTCGTGTCGTACGAAAGCGAGAAACCACCAAGCTCGTTGCGTCGCTCACCATCCGGCTGGGCCAGATCGACAAACGTGCGCACCGTGGCGGCAAGAAGGGGAACCGCGGTGGCATAGCCATAGCGATCGATCGAATCGACAAACTCGCTGGCGGAACCCCAGGCGGGTTGATCTTCCGCACCAGCAACAATCGAGATACCTGAGCCTTCAACGGGCTCAAGCGTCACCGTTGCCGCAAAGTTCTCGACGGCAAGCCCAAGTGTTCGACCTCCGTAGCCATCGGAGGGATTCCCGAGAATCCCAACCCGGGCCGGAGCCGAGTGTTCGATTCGAGACCCGGTGGTCAACCCGTGAAGGTCTCGGGATCGGGAATCGGCACGCCTGGCTTGTAGTGCGTGAACAAGCTCTCGACGATCTCTTGCAACCCATTGGCGTCAGCACCAGCGGCCAACTCGACGGTGATCGTCTGCTGATAGACGTGCACCGAATCGACCTTGCCGCTGTCGAGCAGCAGTTTGGCGACCACGTCTGGTGGACGGTCGCCGTAGATGGTCTCGCCCGCGGTGTAGCGCTCGTGGCCCATCCCCGTGAGCGACCGATTGGTCTCGAAACGGACTCGACCATGAATGGCTGAGGAGTTCTGTACGACGGAGACTGGTTCACCCATAGCGGAGACCAACTCTAGCGGCTCGGAGCACCAGGAGCCCCAAGCCGATCGTCACCAAGGCCAGCACGGTGTGAACGATCTTGAACCCGACGGAGAAGTCGGCGAACAAGGTGCCAACACCACGGATCAACCACCACACGCCCCCGACAACGGCAAACGCCATGAAGAAGCGAGTGGACGCGTTGGCGAGCGAATCATCTCGCTCACCGCCTGCGGCCCGTTTCGACGCAACAACCAAGCAGGCGCCAATCACAGCCGCAGAACAAAACAGGATGGCAACGCCGAGTCGCCAGGCAAACGACCAACCCTCGAGTTCGCCTCCGACGCTGACCCGATCGTCAAGAACGTTCGTGGCGCGGTTCAGCCAGACAAAGAGCGTCCACGCTGACAACCCCAGCGCAACCCGGCCAAACCCCGACGCAGTCTGGCCAACCCCTGCCGCTGGCATTGCACGCATCACCCGATCAGATCCTCTGCGGTGATGCCGCACAGATCGATGACACCGATCAGCGCATCGATGGTCTCCTCCGACATCTCGCCGCCGCCGATGTCGACGCCAGCAAGGAGTTCATCGAGCACGTTCGGCTCGAGGTTGGAGGCGAGGCAATCGCTCGCCTCAGGTGAGATGCCGAGGAGTACTTCGAGATCCTCCGCCATCGCTGCCGTCACTTCTCCTTCGACATCCACCTCATCATCACCACCGACGAGCTCAGCCAGCTCATCATCGGTGAGGGGCGACGGAGCAACGGTGCAGTTGGCGTCGACATAACCCCGGAATCTCCGGTCGGCGTCTGAACCGTCGCCATCGGCCAGCGCATCAAGCCCGTCGAGCTGCTCGATCGACAGCGACAGCAGGTCGTAGCCAACCGTCGCAAGCTCTTCGTCGAGTTCATCGACCGATGCCTTGATGATGATCACATCGTCGCGAACCTCATCGGGAGCTCGATCCTCCAACGCGTCGAGCCGGCTCTGCCACGCCGACACAAACACCTGCATCTGCTCCGGGTCGTTCGCGGCGCGCCCGAGGGAGGGTTCGAACCGCAGGTACTCCTCGGCTCGGTCACAGAACTCATCCGGTGCCTCGACCTCGGCGGCCTCGTCGCCCTGACTGCATGCACTGGCAACAAGCACGAATCCGACGACAACTCTGAAGAGTCGGGTTTGCACACGGGTCGGTCGGCGAGGCACGGACGTTGATCGTACTGACGAACAACGGCAGGCGGCTGGCGCCCTCGTCAAACCAAGCTTGCGCCCTCGTCAGACCAAGCTTGCGCCCTCGTAGGACCAAGCTTGCGCCCTCGTCAAAACAGCGCGGCTTGGCCACCGGGTGGCAGGCGCCGACAGCCAGACCACGGCAGGGTGTCCATGAAGACCCACGAACGACGGTGAATCGGCGTTGGCCCATAGCCCTGGATGGCCGCCTTGTGACGGGGGCAGGGATATCCCTTGTTGAGATCGAAGTCGAAGCCGGGATAGTCGGCAGCAAGGTCGCGCATCATGCGGTCACGAGTCACTTTGGCCAAGATCGACGCCGCCGCGATCGAGACCGAAATCGAATCTCCCTTCACGAGCTTTCGAGTCCGTGGATGGCCGACGAAGTCCCACTTGCCGTCGAGCACGACGGCATCCGGGGTGAGACCGAGGCCGTCCAAGGCGCGGCGGGCGGCGAGCTTCTGGGCCGCCGACATGCCGAGCTGATCACACTCGGCGTGGCTCACGTGACCGATCGCCCACGCATCGACCCAATCGACAATGCGGTCATACATTGCTTCGCGTTCCGCTTCGGTGAGCTGCTTGGAGTCGCGCAGCTTGTAGATCCGACGGTCCTTCGGAACAACGACAGCCCCGATCGTGAGAGGGCCGGCCCACGCCCCACGACCCACCTCGTCGATGCCAACGACGACGTCGGCGCCGGACTCCCACAGCGCTCGTTCCTCAGCCAAGCCCGGGGACGACGCTTTCAACGCTTTGCGCAGCTTCGGCACCGCTGCCGTCTTCGTCCCCATGTCCCGAAAGCTATCACCGCCCTTTCGACGGGCCGTCAGGTGCCTGGACGCTAGATTCCGGGCTGCATGTCTGTCGTCCGACTGCTCATCGACGTGATGGGCCCTGTGGTGCTGATCGTCGGGCTCGGAGCCACGCTCGGCCATCGATTGAACATCGACGTCGGTTCGCTGTCGAAGCTGGCCTACTGGATCTTCGGGCCAGCCTTTGCCCTCGAGATCTTCTCAGACAGCACCCTTGCCGGCGATACGGCCCTTCGACTCTCCGCTGCCGCATTGATCGGCATGGCGGCTGCGGCGATTGTTGCGTGGGGAGCAGCCAGCCTCATCGGACTCTCACGGTCGGAACGCTCAGCAGATGTCATGACGTCGGCCTACGGCAATGTCGGCAATGCGGGCCTTGCCATCTCTGCCTTCGCCCTCGGCGACGACGTACTTCCAGCGGCGGGCGTTTTGATGATTGTCATCAACATGACCGGCATGACCCTCGGCATCACGCTCGCAACTGCTCAGTCTGGCGGCGTGCTGCGAGCCACCAAGACGGCGCTGCTCGCGCCGATGACCGTCGCTGCCTTCGTCGCTCTGGTCATCAATCTCGCCGACGTCTCGCTTCCACTCGTCGCTGATCGTTCCATCAGCTTGCTGGCTGGAGCGCTGATCCCCGTGATGCTGTTGGCGCTCGGACTGCAACTCGCCATCACGGGCTGGCGAACGCCAACGCCGAGCCTCGCAGCAAGCACCATCGCAAAGCTGGCCGTCGCTCCGGCCGTTGCCACTGGTGCCGCAGCCCTCCTTGGACTCGCTGGCGATGACCTCGGCGTCGTCGCCATTCAGTCGGCCATGCCTCCGGCGGTCTTCTGCCTTGTGGTGGCGACCGAGCACGACCTGGAACGGGATCGGGTGACCACCAACGTCGTCACGATGACCGCCCTGGCGCTCTTCACGCTGCCCGTTGTCCTTGCCCTCACCGGCAACTAGCTCGTGGCGCCCCTCGCTACTGGAACGAGTCGCCAGCTTGGGGAACGGGCTCGAGCCCATCTTGCGTTCCTGCCAACAGCGCTTCGCCTCGGGGTTCCATCGTGAACCAGTCTGCGTCGAGACCGGGGCAGCGGATGATCACCTCGTCGTCGGCTTCGACATCCCACAGCAGCGCCGGTCGATAGCCGTGCCACCTGATGCCGAACGACGCCACACCGTGTGTCGTTGCGGCGCCGTGGACTTCAACGTTGCCGCCCCGCCACGCCGGTGGGAACGAAGGAAGCAGGTCGAGTGCTCCGGGGCGATCATCGATCAACAGCGAGCGTGCGCCGAGCCAAAACTGCGCGGCGTTGAGCGGATCGTCTGACCCGAAGCTCCCGCTCGGTGACGCGGTCTGAACGAAATCGGACAGGCTCTCGATCGAAGCCGGCACGTCTGGCCGTTGCTCGGCCTTCAGCGCATAGGCTCGCTCGACAAGATCCATGGCCGGCTCAGACTGTCCGGCCGTGATCAACAGTCGAGCAAGGCCCATGAAGGCCTCCGACGTCGCCGGCGCATCACCTGACTTCTCGACCAGCTTGGTGAGTTGTGCTGCCGGCGCCAGCATCTCAACGGCCATCGGCACGTCGTCTGCCAACCGGGCAGCACGACCAACACCAGACAAAACGGCGGCGGCGGCCGCCGGCGATGTCTCGAGCTTGGTGGGGAACGAGCCAGCGAAGGCACCAAGCGATCCAAGCACTTCGGCGACTGCTCCGCTCAGAGCGAGACCCTCGAGCACACGACCGGCACCGGGTTCGAGATCGGCCACGCTGTCTGGCAGCCGTGCGCCGGCCATCAAGAGCCGCGATCGAGCCGCAGACGCCTGGTTCGAAAAGCCATTGTCTGGAAACTCGAATCGCCCACCACGCTCGATCACGGTGGTCCAGCCTTGGGCAACATCGTTCGGGCCGGGCACTGCGGCTGGATCAACCCTTGCTCCAACGACGAATCGGATCGTGGTGCGATGTGGCACCGGGTAGAGGGCAACGGATGTCGGGCTCGCACCCGCCGCCGAGTGTCCGACAAGATCGGCGCCGGTGAACAGCGTCTCGGCGATGTCGGCCTGAGCCGAAACACCGAAGTGGTTTGGGGAACGAGGCAACGAGACCGGACATGCCGCTGCCCCCGATTCGCCCACCTCGACGACGGCGGCAGGAGAGGCGCCGTTGTTGGATTCGGTGAGCGACAGCTCGAGCTCGCTCGAGGGCGCTCCGGTGAGGTCGTAGGGTCGGACACACACGGCGAGGGCGAAGGGCACGGGAGAGTCGTTTTCGACTTCGATCACGATCACCTGACCGCCGGCAACGTTTGCGGCATAGATCCGTTGGATGGCATCGCCAGACGGAATCCGGACGGCCGTTTCGATCACGGGGCCAGCACCGACCCTGCGCTGGCGGACCGCTGGCTCTTTTGCCGGGATGTGCCAGCGATCGTCGGCTCCGATCATCCAATCAAGGCACCACGAGGCGCCATCGAGTTGAAGAGCTCCGCCGCCATCGACACGAGCGGGTTCGGTCGTGTCGAGCACACCAACGAGGGTGTGACCTTTGTCAGACGGGCGTTCCACCGACCGAGGACCGAACGAGAGAACAGACACGCCCTCACCCTACTGGCGTGGCAAAAAATCGGTCGAGAGGCTCTTCGCCGACGGGGGCACAGCGATCGTGGAGGAGGCTGGGCAACGCTCATTGCGCACACCCGCCGACTCAACGTGCCTATCCTCGCCCCAGTGACAAGTGCGGTAGTGATTCCCATCAAATCATTCGACCTGGCGAAAGGTCGTTTGGCCTCCGAACTGACTCCCGAACAGCGGTCTGTTTTGGCTCGCCGTATGGCGGCCACCGTGATCGCTGCGGCACAGTCGCTTCCGGTCTACGTGGTGTGCGACGATGCCGATGTGGCCGCATTCGCCGTGAACCATCGAGCGCTTGTCGTCTGGCGTCCGGCCAAGGGCCTCAACGCTGCGGTGGCCGACGGTCTCGAAGCTGTTGCCGCCGACGGGCACGATCGAGCCATCGTGGCTCATGGCGACCTCCCCCGAGCCCGGGATCTCACCTGGCTGGCCGACGTCGACGACATCGTGCTTGTCACCGACCGCCACGGCGAGGGCACCAACGTCATCAGCATTCCGACGACCCATCCCTTCGACTTCGCCTACGGCGAAGGGTCAGCCACCCTGCACCGAGCCGAAGCGGACCGACGTGGGATTCCGATCGAGATCGTGCACGACGACGATCTGGGTTGGGACGTCGACGTGCCAGAAGACCTCACGGTGATCGATGATCTCGAGGTCATCGATGCTCGTGACGAAGCCGCCCGTGCCAGCGCCAGCGGTCTACCAAACGACGCTGACCCCGCCATCCAGCCAAGCGACGCGGCGTGACCGCTGCGCAGAATCCGCTGACCCCCGCCCCCGTCGAGATGACGGTGGCCACCCGAAACCTCCCAACGCCTGAACGAGCCCTTGCCATCGGGGCCCACCCCGACGACGTCGACTTCGGTTGTGGTGCCACACTCGCCAAATGGGCCGCAGATGGTTGCATCGTCAACGTCTTGGTCTGCACCGATGGGTCAAAGGGAACGTGGGATCCAAACGCCGACGAAGCAAAGCTCATCGAAGTGCGCCAGGTCGAACAGCGAGCAGCAGCGGCTGCGCTCGGCGCCACCGGCGAGGTGGGCTTTTTGGGTTGGACCGACGGCGAACTCGACTCGACACTCGTGCAGCGCGAACAGGTTGCGCACTGGATTCGCAAGACACGCCCCAACATCGTGCTCGGCCACGACCCATGGAAGCGCTATCGACTCCACCCCGATCACCGCAACGCAGGGCTGTTGGCAACCGACGGAATTGTTGCGGCCCGCGATCCCAAGTTCTTTCCAGATCAAGAGCACCCCCACCATCGGCCCGACCGGCTCCTGCTGTGGGAGGCCGACGAACCTGATCACGTCGAAGACGTCACCGGCTGGCTCGATCACAAGTTCAACGCACTCATGGCCCATGAGTCACAGTTTGAATCGACCATGAAGACCGGCCCCGATGCCGATCGGAACTCACCAGAGATGGCGGCTTTTCGAGCCAGGGTTGAGGCGAAACTCACCGCAGCCGGAGCGGCCGACAACGTCACTCACGCCGAGGTCTTCAAGCTCATCGACGATCTTTGATCTGCGGGATCGATGGTGCGCCGGGCGGTTGGGCGGTGGTCAGTACCTCATCCCGCGGTGACCCACCGGGTGAACTGACAGCCAGCTCTGTCACCGCAAGCTTTGTCACCGAGCTCGCCGAGCTTGTGCAAGGCGTGCGAGACCGCCAGATTCGAGCGGTCGCCATCGACATGCCGATCGGGCTCCTCGATCATCAGCCTCGAGCGGCGGATGTCGAAGCTCGCAAGCTTCTGGGGCCTCGCAAGTCGTCGGTTTTCCCGACCCCGGTGCGGGCGACGTTAGAGGCCGCCGACTACGTCGACGCCTGTGAACGCTCACGGGCCGTCTCTGGCAAGGCGCTGTCGAAACAAGCGTTCAATCTGTTGCCGAAGATTGCACAGCTGGATGATCTCATCGCAGCTGACGACCAGGATCGAGTCGTTGAGGCGCACCCCGAACTCGCTTTCGTTCGCCTGGCTGGCGGCTTCCTCGACCACCCGAAGCGCTCCCCTGAAGGACAAGAGCTTCGCCGGTCGCTGCTCGCGACAGCATTCGGCGCCGCCGCTGTCAACGGCGTCTTGGCTGCAGGTGTCGCCCCGACACTCGATTTGCTCGATGCGATGGCCAACCTCGTCACCGCGAGCCACGTCGCTAACGGGAGCGAGCACCGCCTCGGCGGCGAGCTCGACGCAACGGGCAAGCGGGCCGAAATCGTCTGGTGATCAGGTCCCTCTGATCGGCAGCCCGGCTGCGGTGTAGGCGGCATCGATGGCCGCCATCGTGGCGATCGAATCAGCACCGCCCGTGATCACGGGCGATCCAGTGAGCACGGCATCACGAAAGACCTCGAGCTGGTGGTGGTAGGTCGTGTTGCCATCGACCTCTTCGTCGATCACGACTCCGTCGGCCGTTTCGACCTCGATGCGGTTGCCAACGTGTGGGGCGAGCGGATTGGTCACCCGCATGGTGCCGAGCGTCCCCACGATCGTGAGCCACGCGTCGCGTTCGACGCCCGCCCGCATGGAGGTGACGAGCCGACCTCGTATGGGCTGCGCAGCGTCCGACCCGGGGAACTCGACGTTGACAATCGTGTCGACGTCGACCTTTGGACGGCCCTCGCCCATCGTTGCGCTCATCACCGTCGGCTCAGTGCCAGCGGCGAGCCGGGCCCATTGCAGCGGGTAGCAGCCGAGATCCATCAAGGCTCCCCCCGAGAGTTCATAGGCGTGGCGAACCTCATTGTCTGGTGGGATCGCCACGTTGAATCCAGCATCGATCTCGACCACCGAACCGATCACGCCCTCGTCAAGAAGACCGCGAAATCGGGCAGCCAGAGGGTGATGGCGCCAGTGGTAAGCCTCCATCAATACCAGGCCGCATTCATCTGCCACGGCAACCATCTCGGCGGCTTCAGCGGCGTTCGAAGCAATTGGCTTCTCGCACAACACGTGCTTGCCCGCCCGCAGCGCAGCGATGGTCCACTCGTGATGGTGGCTGATCGGCAAGGGGTTATAGATCGCATCGACGAGGTCTGACTCGATCACGGCCTGGTAGGAGTCGAGCACGTTGGCGATGGAGAACTCGCTGGCCTGGGCCTGGGCCCGCTCGACATCGCGCGCTGCAATCGCCGTCACCGACGTGCCATCGGTGTCAAGCGCCGGTTGCAGAAGCGCTTTGCCCGAGATCTTGGCTGCCCCGAGCACGCCCAATCTCACGTGACCCATCTCGCTTGTCGACATCTGTTCTCCTGTCGGTCGTTCCTCACGCACCGTGTCGTCCTCAAGCACCGTGTCGTCCTCATCAGAGGTCGACCATACGAGGCGCAAGCCAAGTCCGAAGCCGAGCGGCCATGTCTGTCATCTCAGCCTCGTCGTCGTACTTGGTCCGAGGCCAGAAGAACCCTCGCAACCCATCCTTGCGATTGCGAGGCACGACATGCACATGCAGGTGGGGAACGCTCTGGCTCACGGTGTTGTTCATAGCAACGAAACTGCCTGCGGCGCCGAGTTCGGCCGTCATGGCCGCGCTCACGACGCGCACCCGTGCGAACAGCGGCTCGACCGACTCCAGGGCAAGATCTTCGAGATTGACCACGTGGCTTCGCGGCACCACAAGAACGTGTCCCTTGAACAGGGGAACTCGATCGAGAAACGCCACGACATGATCGTCAGCCCATGCGACGTGAGCGGGCTCGCGCTCTTCGACAATTCCACAGAAAACACACGCCCCATCGGTCATCCCCGAGTTTCGCACACACCCGACCAATCGCTGGTCGAGATCCGTCGACAACCATGGATTCGAGACCCGCCCAGGATCCACCGGCACAGCGGTGCAGCGATCTAGCGTTCTGCTTTAGGACGACATCTCCGAGGGAGACGATCCGGTGCCCGCCGCTCAACCACCGATCTATGGAATCGATGTGATCACCGACGCTGTCGGCTCGTCCATCAACCCCTCGAGCGATCGCATCGTTGCCGTTGGCCTCAGCTTGTCGACAGGCACCGAGCTCTTCGATGGCCCAGAACGCGATCTCTTGTCGCTCCTCGACCAACGAATCGAGGCCCTGCCAACTGGCGTTGTCGCGACCTACAACGGCTCCCTCCTCGACCTTCCCATGATCGACAGGCGGGCCCGACAGCGAGGCCTCGACATCGGCCTTCGCCTCCGCGCCGACCGGCGGGCCGCTCCCGACAGTCCGCTCACCGATCTCGACCACGCCGTGTGCGGCTCGTGGGGTCCCCACGAGCACCTCGATCTGCGTCGCGTGTACGACGAGGGCCGGCAGAAGAAACGCGGTCGCTTCGATCCCGAGATGTTGATGCCCGTCGCTGACGAGCTCACCGATCGTGATCCGTGTCGCGACGCAACCTTGGCCCGGCGGCTCAGTGAACGCCGCTGGAACAGAGCCAAGAAGTACGTCGACCGGATGCCGGTGCCAGCAGGGTCTGCCCGACGCCATCTCTTCCAGAACAATCCTGCCTATCGGGCCGACGAAATGGCCGCCACAGGCACGGATGACAGCGCCAGATTCCAGCGGCGGGCAAGCGACATCTGAGCGGATCTGATGCCCGGTCAGACACATCTCATCGTTCGGCGATAGCTTTTCCTTGTGCTTCTCGAGCTCGGACCTGTGCCGACCGACGCTGTGTGTCAGTGGTCGAAGTTTGCTCGGCGTGTCCTCGTCGAACTCCGACTCTCGACCGACGAGCTCAATGGCCTTGTCAGCGACGACCAGATCAGCGGATGGGCCGAGCTCGTCGATCGCTGGGATGACCACGCAGCGAGCTCAGACGACGACGACTTCCGCTGGTCCGGGACGCTTGACACCGAGATGGCCGAGTATCTGCTCCACGGGCTCGATCAGCTTCTCCATTCCGACCAATTCAAGGGTCGATTCACCACCGAAGAAGTCGATACGCATTGGAGCTTCACGCTCGCGATCCTGCAGGCGTTTGTCGATGGGTTGAGCGTCGAGGGTCGCTGTCATGAGCACTATGTCGATCAGGTTCGCGCTCACTTCAAAGAGTCGCTCGATCACTGAACAACACCGCATCGACGTGCGACAGCGCCGACGCCCCGGCTAAGCGCTTTTCAGCGCACGGCCGACGATTTTGGTCCGGTCCAGCTCGCCATCGGCCATGACAGCCTGACCATCCACGAGCAGATGGGAGATACCGATCGAGGGCGCCGCCGGCTGCTCGATCGTGGCTTGGTCGATGATCGTGTCGGGGTTGAACACAACGATGTCGGCGTCGGCGCCTCGCCGCAGCCGACCCTTGCGCCGCATCGCCGGGATCATTGATTCGACCCGCTGCGCTGGCTGAATCGTCATTTTCCTTAACGCCGTTTGCAGATCAAGCACTCCCAGCTCACGGACGTAACGTCCGAGCACTCGGCTGAAGGTGCCGCTCGCCCGCGGATGATTGTTCTGGCTTTCCTCGGCGATGGCGTCGCTACCAATGAACACCCAAGGTGTCTGGAGCGCGAGCTGCATGTCTTCTTCGGGAATCGAGCCGAGAGCAGCGACGAGCTGATTCTCAGCCTGAGCCTGTTCGAACGTCTCGGCGGTGAGGCGCTGCGTCGTTCCACCCACCTGTAGGTCGCCGTAGGAGAGTCGGTAGCGACCCTGCCAATCGCCGGCGAAGCGATAGCTGGCGAGAGTGGTGGCCCAGAAGTCGTAGGGGTAGACGTCGGCGGTGATGTCGAGCCCGGCGGCCCGAGCGCTCTCGATCCGCGCAATCGTTTCGGGCATCACGAACGTGCCACCGGTGCTTGCAATGTGTTCGATATGAGCGGCAATGCCGGTTCGCTCGGCGAGAGCGATGACTTCATCGACCGCTTCGAGGCTCGTGCCGGGGGGCTCTGGGTCGCTGTAGCGAACGTGGAAGAACGCCGTGTGGCCGACTTCAGCCAACACACCGGCGAGGGCATCGAGTTCTTCGAGGCTGGTGCCTGGCGAATACTCCGGAGAAAAGGCAACGCCGGCAAAGCCGTTGCCGATGTTGAACCGTGCGAGCTCGGAGAACTCCCGCAGCAACTCGGCATCAGGAGATTCTTCCGGCTGGAGACCGAGATCTTCGCCCCGCAGGAAGTGCTGGTGAAACGCCCCACCGAAGTGGATGGGTGTCTTGCCTTCGAAATCAGCAAAAAAGGCGTTGGCGTAGTTGTTCACGCCATGCATCGCCAGGTTGGTGGTGACGCCGTCAGCGGCCTTGAACCAGATGCCGAACGGATTCGGCTCATACGACAGGATGTCGATGAAGCCCGGAGCGACCACCTGGTTCGATGCATCAATGAGCGCACGAGCCTTGAGCCCCGGCGGAGCGATGGCGGTGATGATTCCTCCGTCGATACCAACGTCGAGGAACCCGTCGAAGCCACTCTCAGGATCGATCACTCGACCGTTGGCGATGACGAGGTCAAAGACATGGTCGGGCCCGAGTTCTGGGCCAGCGTCGTCCATCGGCGGCGGTGCCGTGAGTTGATCGCTGGCTTCGGCTGTGGTTCCAGAAGTGTCGCCGTCGGCACCGGTTGCTGCAGTCGTGCCACCGTCGCCAGCACGCTCGGCGTCGGCGTTGCGTTCGGGAAGTCGGCTGCCCAGCGCAGTTGCAGCCACGCCGAATCCAAGGGCGACGAGCACCTGCCGACGTGGATGCGGCGGCGGCTGGTTCGAGGGTCGCCCAGTCATCGTGGAGTCATGGTAGAAGTTCGTTCGAGCCCAGCGGTGTTGGGGGGCCGTTCTCCCCATCGCCGGCCATGCTGAGCGCCGCCCGAACGGTGTCGTCCGCCGGAAACAACAACAGCGACGACAACGACTCGACGCCACGACCAAAGAGGCCGCTGGAAAAACACCACCGACCCAGCGAGCCGCCATCGAACCACGCAGCAGCCCGCGGCGGCATCAACGGCGCCGTGATCTCCCCATCCGCGAGGCCGGCATGCAACTCGTCCCAGCTGTAGAGGTAACCCAGGCCGGTCAGTTCGTCCGCCCACCGCTGAGCCTGCTCGTCTAGCGAACGAACATCATCGAGCCCCGCATCGCCTGATCCGAAGCCCGGAGCGCACATGGTCCGCACCTGCGCCAAGAACAACGGTCTGTCACCCATCTCTGCCGCCAGGGCGATTCGGGCGAGCCAATCGGCTGACCAGAACACTTGGGTCGAGCGAAGACACGGCAGCGTTGGCTGCCCGAGACTCCTCAAGAGCAGGTCGACGATGAGACCAGACGCTTCGCCTGCTGCCCGCAAGGTGTTGTCTGCCAACCAGAAGCCCGTTGCCGCCGGCCCACTCCGGTCGACAACGGTGCATGACCAGATGGCCTCGCTGCTGGTCGAGCCCGATCGGATGATCAGCCCGATCGATGTCGCTTCCTCACTTGCCCGCCTGAACAACAGCTGCATCGCGAGCTCTTCGTCGCCAAGAGGTTCACTGGCAACAATCTCGCTGCCAACGAAATCAACAAGGAACGAGTGCTCGATCGAAACGGTGTCAGCAAACCTCCGCAAGATGGCGACTCGCGACAAGGTCGACCACCACGGGTCAGCCGGTGAGCTTGCGTCGGTTCGAAGCGACAGCGGCGACGAGAGTGAGGACGAGAATGGGGACGAAGAACAGAACAGCACGATGGCCTCCAGCACCACGAAACAGAATGTTCGAAGTGCGTTGATGACAGAAGGGGCCAAGGGCGCCGAGGTGTGGTGACCAGTATGCAGTTGAGCACTGACAGCCAGCACCAACGGCAAGCTCTGACAGCTGGCACTGGCAGCGAGATCTGGTCGACAGCGTCACTGAAGCAGGGGGCGGGCCCAACTACGCTCCTGGAGTGGCCTCCGAGCTCCCTGCTCTCTATCGGCTCGGCATCGTTGGTGCTGGCCAGATCGCACGCATGACTCACCAGGCTGCGGTCAAACTCGGCATCACGCCGCGCCTGTTCGCCGAAGAAAGCGACGACTCAGCGGCTCTCGCAGCACCCGATGCGGTGTATGCCCACCCGGACTCGCTCGCCGCCTTCGCCGACACCTGTGAGGTGCTCACCTTCGAACACGAGCGGCTCGACATTGGGCTGCTGCGGCGGCTTGAAGAAGCCGGATCAATGATCAGGCCAGGCACCAAAACCATCGGCGCAGCCTTCGACAAGATGCATCAACGTCGGGTGCTGCTCAACCGCTCGTTCCCCGTCCCGATTTTTGCGGAGGTTCGAGGCCCCGACGATCTCATGGACTTTGCCAGCGTGTTCAGCTGGCCGGTCGTTCTCAAATCTGTTCGAGCTGGTCGCGACGGCGAAAAGGGCGTCTGGATCGTCGAGAACGAAAACGAAGCGATGGCCGTGATCAGCGAGAATCACGATCGCCAACTGATGGTCGAGAACTACCAGCCGATCGTCAAAGAGCTCGTTGTGCTTGTCGTGCGCCGGCCCGGCGGCAACGCCCGGTGCTACCCGGTCATCGAGGTCATCCAATCCGACGGGGTGTACCGAGAGGTGCGGATGCCTGCCTCGATCGGCCACCGCGTCGCCATCGAAGCCCGCGACATCGCCACCCGGATTGCCAACGAACTCGAGGCCGTTGGCGTGCTTGCCGTCGAGTTGTTCCTCACCACTGACGGGCTCGTCGTAAACGAACTGGCGGCGCGGCCCCACAACGCCGGCCACCCAACAATCGAAGGCTGCCCGACCTCACAATTCGAGAACCATGTTCGGGCGGTGCTCGATCTTCCGCTCGGTGCGACGTGGGCCAGCGCCCCCGCTGCGGTCACCGTCAACGTGATTGGCGGCCTCGATGGCGTCGACCCGGCTGATTACCTTCACGAAGCGCTCGCGGTCGAAGGAGTTCACGTGCACCTCTACGGCAAACGACCTCGGGCCGGGCGCAAGCTCGGACACGTCACGGCACTCGGCGACGACATGGAGCAAGCCAGAGAGCTTGCCCATCGAGCAGAGGCAGCGTTGCAAGGAAAACGAGCGTGGTAGGTGACGCGGCAGTGGCGAAAGACAACTTTCCGACCTCGGTGATCAACGTGGTGGAACACCCACTGGTCGCCCACAAGATCACTCTGCTTCGAAGTGTCGACACCGGCTCGGCCGAGTTTCGAGCGCTGTGTGGCGAGGTCACGCTGCTGATCGCCTATGAGGCGCTGCGCGATCTCCCGACCTCGACAACATCGGTCACCACACCCATCACCGACACCGAGTCGCTCGAACTCGCCGGCATCGCTCCGGCTGTCGTCGGCATCCTGCGGGCTGGTCTGGTGATGGTCGATGCGTTGCTGACGCTCCTCCCCCAAGCTCGGGTCGGACATCTCGGCATGTACCGCGATCCTGAAACGCACCAGCCTGTCCCCTACTACAACAAGCTGCCGACCAGCATCGACAAGCGAGAGGTCATCGTCGTCGACCCCATGCTCGCCACTGGTGGCAGCGCCGTTGCCGCTCTCGATTCCCTCGTCGAAGCCGGCTGCACCAAGCTGCGGCTGCTGTCGATCATCGGCTGCCCTGAGGGCATCACGGCGGTGCAACAAGCTCACCCCACCGTGCCGATCACCCTGGCCGCGCTCGACGACCATCTCAACGACCGGGCCTACATCGTGCCCGGACTCGGCGACGCCGGCGACCGAATCTACGGAACGCTATGAACATCGACTGGGACGCCCTGCGCGCTGCGGCTCGCGACGCCGCCGCCAACGCCTACGCGCCGTATTCGAACTTCCAGGTCGGCGCGGCGGCGCTGTGCGATGACGGCCGGATCATCACCGGCTGCAATGTCGAGAACGTCTCGTATGGTCTCACGCTGTGTGCCGAGTGTGCGTTGGTGTCGAACCTGCACACCTCCGGTGGTGGACGACTCGTCGCTGTCGCCTGCGTGTCTGGCTCAGGCGAGCCCTGTGCCCCATGTGGACGATGCCGCCAGCTTCTTGCTGAGCACGGCGGGCTCGACTGTGTCGTCGACTCGACGAGCGGGCCGATGACCGTTGCTGAGTTGCTGCCAGACAGTTTCGGCCCGCAGCGCCTCGCTGAGGGCTAACCAACGGGCCGACGAACCCTCGCCGGCTACGGCAAGCCGAGCAGGGCCGGAACCTCTGTGATGCTCCCGAGCGAGAGAAAGCCATCGGGCCGTTCTTCGGGCTTCACCTTTTCGTGCCCCCACGTGATCGCATACGGCACGTGCACGGCTTGACCGCCGAGTTCGAGGATGGGCAGCACGTCGCTGCGCACTGAGTTGCCGACCATCAAGAAGCCGGCCGGGTCGATACCGAGCCGGGCCAGCACCCGCCCGTAGGAGTCGGCATCTTTCTCTGCCATGACGTCGACGGCCGCAAAGCGCTCGGCCAGGCCAGACTCTGCGATCTTCGACTCTTGGTGGAAGAGATCACCCTTCGTGAGCAGCACCAGGCGGTAGTGAGCGCCAACGGCGTCGAGCACTGCCTCGACTCCGTCGATCAACTCGACGGGGTGTTCGAGCATCTCCTTGCCCCACGAGATGATCTCGTTGATGGCCTCAGTCGAGATCGCCCCGTCTGACGCGGCGATCGCGGTTTCGACCATTGAGAGCGTGAAGCCCTTGATGCCGTAGCCAAAGACCGAGAGGTTGCTGCGCTCACGATCGAGGAGTCGCTTGCTTGTCTCGTCGTGACTGCACCACGGTTCGAGCAAGGCCCGAAATCGATCCTCGGTGGTCGAGAAGTACGTCTCGCTGTGCCAGAGCGTGTCATCAGCATCGAAGCCGATGGTGTGGATGATGTCGTTGTCAATAGTCGCCGTTGCAGACAAGAGAAGATCCGCCAGTTGTTGGTGTTTGAAGACGAAACGGTAGGTCAACAGGGCGATGTCGGGGCCGATAGTGTTCTGTATGGATCTGTCCAAGGACATCATCGTCAAAGCACCAAAGGTGCTGCTGCACGATCACCTCGATGGTGGCATGCGGCCGACCACAGTGATCGAACTCGCGGAAGAAACTGGCTACGCCGGACTTCCTACGACAGACCCAGACGATCTTGCGGCGTGGGTTCGCCGCGGCGCCGATCGCAACAAGCTCGAGCTCTACCTCGAAACGTTCGCTCACACCGTCGGCGTCACCCAGACCGCAGATGCGCTCGAACGCACGGCGAAAGAAGCTGCGGAAGATCTTGCTGCTGACGGCGTGGTGTATGCCGAGGTGCGCTTCGCCCCCGAGCAACACATGGAGAAGGGCCTCACGCTCGATGAGATCACCGAGGCCGTGCTGCGAGGGCTCGAGGCAGGATCCGCAGGAACCGATCTCACGATCGGCCTGATTTGCTCAGCCATGCGTCAGGCAGCACGCTCGCTCGACATCGCCGAGCTTGCCGTGCGCCATCGCGATGCCGGCGCCATCGGCTTCGACATCGCCGGACCCGAGGCAGGCTTCCCTCCCGCTCGCCACCTCGATGCCTTCCAGTACTGCATGCGAGAGAACTTCCACATCACCATTCACGCTGGCGAGGCCTTCGGACTTCCGTCGATCCACGAGGCGTTGTCGTACTGCGGTGCGGAGCGCCTCGGCCACGGCATGCGAATCGTCGATGACATCAGCGTCGACGACGACGGCCGGGCCGAACTCGGTCGCCTGGCATCGTTTGTACGAGATCGGCGAGTGCCGCTCGAGATGTGCCCGACCTCAAACGTCAACACGGGTGCCGCTCCCTCCATCGAAGAACACCCCATCGGGCTGCTCCGGCGCCTGCGCTTCCGAGTCACCGTCAACACCGACAATCGGCTCATGAGCAATGTGACGTTGACCGACGAGTTCGCCAAGCTCAACGAATCGTTCGGCTACGGGCTCGGCGACATGGAGTGGCTCACCCTCAACGCCATGAAGAGCGCGTTCTGGCCCTTTGAGCAGCGACTCAAGATCATCAACGAGATCATCAAGCCTCGCTACGCCAGCCTCCGGGACGCCTCGCTGTAAGCAACAACGGTCAGCTCAGCGCAATCAGTTGAGAGTCGCGTCGTCTGGATAGTGGGCGAACCAGGCGAGCTCGCCACCTTCGCGGCGCATGATGCGAGGCCAGAGAGTCCCCGGATCGTCGCTGAACACGTCGTCGAGCGAGGCGTCGACAACCCACCATGCATCGTGAGCCAGCTCACCCTCGAGCTGCCCGGCACCCCACCCGGCATAGCCGGCATAGATCCGCACGCGATCGACGCCATCGGTTCGGGGAGGACTGCCGTCATCGAGATCAACGCTGTGCAACCCGAGCGGCAGCGCACCTTCTTCGGTCGACGACGTGCCGAGCACGATCATGCTGTTGCGCTCGACAGGGCCTCCGGCGAAGACCACGCCGGGGTTTGCGGCTGCGCTTGCCCACATCGGGAAGGCATCGGCAATTTCGAGTTGCGAGGGCCGGTTGATGATCACGCCAAGCGCGCCCTCGTCGCCATGCTCGATCAAGAACGTGATCGACCCGTTGAACTCCGAGTCGTGCAGCGCCGGTCGTGAAACCAGCAACCGACCTCGGAGCGACGAACCCCAACTCATGTTGAAACCGTATCGACTCAGCAGCACGAGCCGATGGACTGCTGGCCGGGTCAGACGGTAGAGCGTCAGACCGTGGAGCGTCAGACGGCGTCGAACGCCGAACGAGCCGGAGCCGGAGCACCGCAGAACTGACACATCATCGACTTGGCCGGAACCATCGCTCCGCAACCGCACGCTGTCGATGTCTTAGCCCTCTTGAGGTCGGTGCGTCCGTCGGTGGCGTCGAGCTGCGCGACCTTGTGGGCGAGATGTTCGTCGGTCAAGCCGGTGGTCTGGCGCATCAGCTCCCACATCGCCTCGCACAACAGGGTGAGGCGATCAATTCGCTGGTCGATGCCGTCGAGCTCGTAGTTCGTCTGACGCTTTGCCCGGATGATGTCGTCGCCAACGGAACTGACCATGGCGCTGGTCTTGCGGATCTGATTCGCCTGATGGAAGTGAGACATGGCCATGTGCGGTGTATCGACGGTCCCAGGAGGTTCCTTGACCCTGCTTCGGTCAAGTCGCCACTCAGCCGGAGCCCGGTGTTGGCTCTGTGGTGTCTCTCGGCGCCCGGATCTCTGCCGGACGGCCATGCGCCGTACACTTGTCCACATGCGAGTTCTCCCAAAGGCCAACGAGGATTGTTGGTGCGGCAGTGGCCAGAAGTTCAAGCGCTGCCACAAGAACACGACCAATCCGATTCGGGCCGGCAAAGTCAGCCGGCGTCGCGCCGTTCCCGACTCCATCGCCAAGCCGATGTGGGCCGACGGCACCAGCGTGGCCCGATGGGATGAGCCCGATGTGAAGTCCGCCGACGTCGTCGAGCGAATGCGGCGCACTGGCCGGGACGCAGCGAACATCCTGGCGTCGCTCGGAACCATCATCAAGCCCGGCGTCACCACCGAACAGATCGACGAGTTCTGCCACGACAGCGCGATTGCCCTCGGCGCCTACCCGAGCCCGCTGATGTACCCGGGCGGAGCGAATCCGTTCCCGAAGTCTCTCTGCACATCGCTGAACGAAGTGATCTGCCACGGCATTCCCGACGACCGCCCACTCGAAGACGGCGACATTCTCAACTGCGACGTCACGATCTTTCGCGAGGGTGTCCACGGCGACACGAACGCCACGTTCTACGTCGGCACCGTCGATGACGCCAGCCGGCGGCTTGTCGAAGTGACGCGCGAGGCCACCGCTCGCGGCATTGCCGCTGCCGTTCCCGGCAACCCACTCAACGCCATCGGCGAGGCCATCCAGTCCTACGCTGAAGCACACGGCTTCGGTGTCGTTCGCGACTTCGTTGGCCACGGCATCGGCGAGCAGTTCCACACCGATCTGCAGATCTGCCACTACTACCACCCGCGCCTCGAACAGATCATCGAACCGGGAATGACGTTCACCATCGAACCGATGATCACCATTGGCAACTGGCGGGCCCGCATGTGGAGCGACGGCTGGACAGCCGTCACCACTGATCAAAGCCGCACCGCCCAGTTCGAACACACCATCCTCATCACCGACGACGGGCACCCCGAGATCCTCACCACACCCGAGCAGACAGCGGGCCACCCCTACTGGGATCTTGCTGGCAGCTCCTGATCCCTCTCGACCTAATAGAGGCCGATCATCCGGCCCGCGAGGGCCAACACGGACACCACAAGAACGGGCTTAATCACCTTCTCGCCGCCTTCAACGGCGATGTTGGCCCCGACGTAGCCACCGAGCCCCATGCCCGCCGAGAGCACGAGCGCGGCCAGCCAGCGGACTTGGCCCTGCGACACGAAGATCACCAGGGCCACGATCGACACGGCCAGGATCACCACCGTCTTGATGGCGTTGGCCGTGACGAGGTCGTGACCAACTCGCGACAGAACGAGCAGCAGGATCAGACCGACCCCGGCCTGAATGGCTCCTGCGTAGAACCCAACCGAGAAGAACACGATGCTCGACAGCCAAACGGGCCACGGTTCTGGGGCCTCCGACGTCTTGGGCCGCCACACCGCCATGACCAACAGCGGAATCATCAAGAACCCGAAGATCTGTTCGAAGAGCTCATCGTCGATCTGCGACACCACGAGGGCACCGACGATCGCGCCAGGCAGCGCAGGGGCAACGACAGGCAGCGCCTGTTTGAGACCGCCCACGCCCTTCCTGCTGTAGCCAAAAGCCGAGCTGCCGTTCTGGATCACGACCGCCACACGGTTGGTGCCATTGGCGAACAGACCTTCAACGCCACCAAGCGCCAACAGCGGCACGGTCAACAGCGAACCGCCTCCAGCCATCGAGTTGATGACTCCAGCGAAGACACCGCCGCCAAAGATCAGCAGCGCTTCGAGGGTCGACATTCCGGCAACGCTACCCCGGTCAGGCCTCTCCAGATGCGAGGATGGTCGGATGCGCAAAGGTCTTGCCGGGCTCGTACTCGGCTTGTCGCTCTGGGTGGCCTCAATGGCCTGGGCCGGCTTCACGATGACGCGCACGGTGCTCGATCCAGGCCGCTCTGAACGATTGGCCGACCAGCTCTTCGAAAACGAACAGCTGCGCGCCGCCCTCGTCGATCGTCTCGCCGCCGGGATTGGCGGAGCGCTCCCGAACGGAGCACCTGCGGTTCCCGACCAACTGTTGGAGCAAGCCGCCGACACGGCGCTCGATGACCCGTCGGTCCAAGCCGTCGTGCGCGACGGCATCGTCCGCACCCACCGCAACGCCCTCGAAGGCAACGATGAACCCGTCACCGTTGATGCCAGCGCCATCGGCGCCGCCGCTCGGGCCTCCCTGGTCGAGATCAGACCCGAACTAGCAACGGTTGTGCCTGAGGTGCCGGAGATCGCCGTCACGCTGCCAACCTCCGGTCTCGCTCGCCTCGGTGCGGTGAAGAACTTTGTCGACCGATTCACGGTGTTGGCCGCTGCGGCCGCAGCCATCGGGGCACTTCTTGCCCTCGTTGTCACGAACGATCGACCGTCGGTGCTGCGTCGCCTGGCGTTCTGGGCATTTGGCACGGCCGCGTTCTGGCTGGTGGTGGGGTTCGGGGTTCCCTGGATTGCCAGTCGAGTCGCACCGACCTCATCCGCCATCGTCGCCGCCATCATCGACGTGTTCTTCGGCGCCATGATTCCACCGGCCGTGATCCTCGCAGTGATCGGCGCTGTTGTGCTCGGCGTCTCGTTCTTCTGGTCTGCTGCGTCGGCACGACAGGGAGCAACCGCGATTCAACCCAGAGGGGCGAAGCGCCCCATCGAAGCGGCAGCTCCTGCTCGCGCTCAGAGCCGTCCAACCGTCGGCCAGGTATCGAACATCAGGGGTCGAACACAAGACCCCGTCCCGCGTCCCAATCGGTCAGCGACGGCAGATCCAACGGTGGCTCAGCCCCGACCCCAACAACTCTCAACGGCCCAACGTCAACAGGCCCAACGTCAACTGGCCCAGCGCCAGGCAGTCGCTCGAGCCAACGACGACGCAGCCAACCGAACGAGACCAGCACAGGCTCGCCCTGGCCCCGGCGCTCAACCTGCGACACAAGCTCAGCCCCGAGCTGTCGGACAACCGCAAGCAACAGCCGCAGCCGCCAACCAGGATGTGTGGGCCCTCACCAACCCGGATGGTTCAGCTCCGAAACCGGTGCGGCAGTGGATTGAGGGCGTTGGCTACGTCGACGGTGACGGCAACGTCGAGTCGCCGCCAAGCGACTGAGTCACCGGCGAAGCGTCAGACGTTTTGCAGAATCCAGTCGGCGATACCGGCGATCACTTGGTCCTTCTCCGGCTCGTTCATGCACTCATGGCGAAGACCGGGCCACAGGACTCTTGTCACGTTTTCGAGATCACCGAGCGGGGCTGAGGCAGCCGGGGGCACGAGCTCGTCGCTGTCGCCATGCAGCACGTAGGTCGGCATACCAACCTTGCTGATGCGTGCCATCGTCGATTCCATTGCCTTGAAGATCTCGAGACCCAACCCTGCGGTTGCACCGGCGATGACCAGCGGGTCATTGACGTAGGCCTGTTGCACCTCGACGTCACGACTCAGAATCTCGCCGTCGATCTTGGCCGGGATGAACAACTTTGGAGCAATCCGACCAACGACTGGCGCAGCGATCCGCTGCCAAGCCGGCACTTCGGCGAGTAGAGCCGGGGCGCTCAAGACGGCAAGGTCGGGCTGTGGCCGGTTGCTCGTGAGGTAGGTCGACGCGATGAGCCCCCCGAGCGAGTGCCCCATCAGCACCGTCGGCACTCCGAGCTCGCGTCGGTCGGCGAGCAGCGGCTCGATATCGGCCAAGAACTCGTCGAATGAGTTGACGAACGCTCGGCGGCCACCGCTTTGTCCGAAGCCTCGATTGTCGAACGACAGCACGTCGATGCCACGATCGGCGAGGGCTGCGCCGACATGCTCATAGCGGCCAGAATGCTCACCGATTCCGTGCACCAAGAGCAGGGCAGCTTTGGGGTTCGCCGCTGGCCAGCGGCGCTGGAGTTGGGTCAACCCATCGTGGGTTTCGAGGAGGTCGCTGGTGGACGCTGGCGCAGCCATGGGGCGAGGGTATCTGCGGCACTTGAGCTCAGAGCCGCCGGAGCGACGCAATCCTCGGACACACTGACGACGTGACCTCACCTGCCCGACGGGACTTGTCAGCTCAAGTCCGACTCGTTGCGCTTGGTGGCGCAACCGGGGCGCTCATTCGCCACGGCATCACACTGGCGCTGCCGGGCGCGGGGACAACCTTGGCTCTCAATGTGCTTGGTGCGCTCGTGTTGGGTTGGCTCGCAGCCCGCTATCGCAACTCTGCGACGTGGACGGCGATTGGCGTCGGCTTCTGCGGCGGCCTCACCACATTTTCCACCTTCGCCCTCGACGTCGCGAGCTGGCTGGACCGCGGCGACATTGCTGATGGCATCGGCCTCGTGGCCATCACGGTGTTCGGAGCTGTGAGCGCTGCGTTCGCAGGCTTTGCACTCGGTTCACGGTCGATTGGACGGCGAACATGACGGGTTTGGTGGTTGCCCTCGGAGTTGTTGGATTGGGCGGGCTCGGTGCCGTCGTCCGACTGGTGCTGGCCCGATGGGGCAACGAAGCAGTCGGTGGATGGCCCGCTGGGACGCTCGTCGCTAACGTCGGCGCGGCGTTCGCCCTCGGCGTGATCCACGGCCAGTTCGGTGACCTCGGCACGGCGATTGGCGTTGGGCTGCTTGGCGCTCTCTCGACGTGGTCGACCCTGGCGCTTGAGGTCATGGACCGAATACGAAGCGGACGGTGGACCACTGCGGCGAGCTATCTCGCAACAACCCTGGTCGTTGGCGTCGCTGCGGCCTGGTTGGGTCTACAGCTCTGAACACCCGAAGGGCTAACTGCCGTCGGGGCGGAGCTCTTCCGGAATGAGCTCGACACCCGCTGGCTCGCCGGCGTCGGCGCGGGCCCGAACCTCGTCGCACTCCACCGACACTTCGTTGACGACCTCACCCGTGTCGGGCATCGCAATCTGGACGACTCCCTGCGCCAGCTCGGGATCGTCGAGACACTGCTGCTCAGCCAGGCCAAACACCATCGACCGCTGGGCCGAGTTCGGGTCGGCCGAGCCATCGGCGGGAGCGTCAGTGAGACCACCGGCAGATCCATCGTCGGTGTCGTGCAACGGCACGGTGGTGGCGTCGTTGTTGGCAGTGAAATCGATGGCCGTCGGCTCTTCGGTGGTGCATGCCGTGGCCAAAAACCCGACGGCAAAGGCTACGCACACGAGCCAGTTCGCTCGACGACCGATTTCTGGGCAGTCCACGGCTTGACGCTATCTGTGCAGTCCTAGAGTTGCCGCGGTGACGCCCGAGCCAACCACTGACGATCCAGTGCCCAGCTTGCATGCCTCAAACGGCGTAGAACCGCTCCCGACAAAGCTGATTGTCGGTCTGTCGGTCGGCCACGGCGGCATGTCGATCCTGATCAACCTGATCGGGATCCTGTTGGTGTTCTTCTATCTGCCACCGGCCGAGGCGGGGCTGCCCCAACTCGTCACCGACGCCACGTTTCTGGTCGTCCTCAATGCGGTTGTGCTCATTGCTGCCGCCGGGCGGTTGACCGATGCCATCACCGACCCCCTGATCGCGATGTTCTCTGATCGTTCGACCCACCCGAAGGGTCGACGAATTCCGTTCATGAACTGGTCGGCGATCCCCGCAGCAGTCGCAACGATCCTGATGTTTGTTCCTCCGAGCGGCAACGAAAGCGGCTCAAACATCGTGTGGCTCCTTGGTGTGCAGGTGGTGCTCTACATCGCCCTCACCGCCTACGTCACCCCGGCCTTTTCGCTCGTTGCCGATCTCGGGAAGACAGCAGAACAACGGCTCGACTTGGCGACGTGGAGCTCGGTCTCGTGGGCCGTCGGCATCGTGTTTGCCGCCATGACGCCGGGACTGGCTGCGCTGTTTGAGTCATTCGGTCTCGAGACGGTGCGAGCATGGCAGGGCGCGGTGGTCACCGTGTGCACGATTGCCGGCATCGCGATGCTGGTGCCCGGCAGGACGATCGACGAGCCCCGTTACGCCAGAAGCGAACCAACGTCACAACCACTGCGCAAGTCGATCGGCATCGTGATGGCGAGCCCCTTCTTTCGCTACTACCTCGCCGCTGACTTCGCCTACTTCTGCGGCCTCATGATCATCCAGACCGGTTTGCTCTTCTACGTCACGGTCCTGCTCGAACTCGAGGAGATCTGGAGCAGTGCGCTGCTTCTGCTGATGGTCGTTGTTGCGATGGTGCTGTATCCGATCGTCAACAAACAGGCCAAGAAGCGAAGCGGCAAGCAACTCGTGGTCGTTGCCTTCGGTGTCTCGTCGATCACGTTCTTCGGTGTGGCATTTCTCGGCCGCTACCCGGTGCCATCGGTTGTGCAAGCAATCGTGCTCATCGCTGTCTTCTCGATCCCGTTCGCCATTCTGAGCGTGCTGCCGGGCTGGATTCTGACCGACATCGCTGAGCACTCGGCCCGGACCACGGGCGAGGCCACCGCGGCCATGTTCTTTGCTGCCCGCACCTTCATGCAGAAGATCAGCCAGACGGTCGGCGTGATCTTGTTTGCGCTGCTCACATCGTTTGGCCGAGATGTCGGCGACGATCTCGGCATTCGTCTCTCGGGACTTGCCGGTGTTGTGCTGTACGGCCTCGCCGCATTCCTGTTTCGGGGTTACGACGAAGATCGGCTTCGGCGCGAACTCGCTGAGTGACGCCTGCCTCTCACTCTGGCCTTCGCAGCGCGGGTCCACCGCTGCCGATGGCGCGAAGGAGCAGATCGGTCTTGTCATCTGGGTCACCGTCCCAGTCGATCTGGCGCCACGCCCGGAACCCGACCTTCTCAGCCACACGCTTCGACGAGTGGTTGTCGATCGCGATGAGGCAGAGCATCTCGCCGTTGTCGACGCTGTCTGCGTACGCCAGCAACGCCTCGGTCGCTTCGGTCGCATACCCCCGACCCCTCGCCTCACGAGCGAGACGCCAGCCCCACTCGAGTCGCTCCTCACCCTCGAACACAATGGTTCCGGCCCCGGTGTAGCCAACGATCGTTCCGGTCGACTTTTCGATGATCGGACCTTTGGCGTATGGCACCGACGACGCGAGCTTCAGCATCTCGTCGAAGCGCTCATTGGCGCCCGGCACATCGTGCACGCCATCGGAGAAGACGGTGAACGACGAATTGGTGAACAGCTCAACAAACCGAGCACGGTCACCTTCAACCGGCAACCGAACAACCAACCGCTCAGTCTCAATCACCCCGGCCTCCCCGGCACCCCCGCAACCAACCAATCCACGAGGCCCCCTGAGCGAAGCTCGATCAGCGAGCGAAGCGAGCGTTGGTCGAGCTGATGCGGGAAAAGCAGTACCCCGTACGGGATTTGAACCCGTGCTACTGGCATGAGAAGCCAGCGTCCTAGGCCGCTAGACGAACGGGGCTGGATACCGGAAGCGAGCCTAACGATCAGCGGCGAGCCGCCCAACGCTGTTTTCACTTCTCAGTCAGAAAGGCGAACCTTCCAAAACTGTGGCTCGGAGGGGAGGACTTGAACCCCCAACGACTGGACCAGAACCAGCTGTGTTACCGATTACACCACCTCCGAATGGTGGAGCCTTGAGGCTAGCGCTCAACCATCACACAAACACCCGCGTTTGGTTGCTGGCGGTTCTCAGTCGGTGATGACTTGTTCGAGCCGGCGGAAACTGAGAATGCGCCCGGCCGAGACAGCCAGCGTCTCTTCGGTGAGCCGGCTGAATGGGGCTCCGGCGTCGGTTGGGTGCACCTGGACGGTGAGTCCGACCTCTTCGGCGACCAGCGACGCTCGCCTGGCGTGATACGGGTCGGTCACGAGGGTCACGTCGGTGAGGCCTTCTCGAGCAAGGAAGCGTGATGAGGCGGCCAGTTCTTCGTAGGTTGAGGTGCCTTCCACCTCGAGAAACAGGCGCTCGTCTGGGATCCCGGCAGTCGACCTGAGGTAGTCGTAGCTCGCCTTTGCCTGTGTGGTGGCGTCGCCTTCACGACCGCCGCCGGTCACCACGATGTATTCGACCTTGTCCGCCGCATAGAGCTCCGCTGCGGTATCGAGTCTTCCCCGCAGGGCCGGTGACGGTTCGCCGTTGTACTGGGCAGCACCGAGCACAACCGCGGCCGATGAGGTGTCTTCGTAGCTCTGTCGCGAAGCCCACCACACGTCGAGGAAGTTGGCGCCGAAGTAGGCGACCGTCAGTAGGGCAACGACTGAGAACCAAAAGACTCGACCTCGGGGTTTGAAGCCGGCGCCAACGGCCTCGTCTTCGGACTCGTCTTGGTCTGACCGATCTTTGCGGGAGCGACGTGAGCCCTGTTCAAGCTCTTCGTCCTCGATCTCGTCAATCTCGCCAATCGCGGCGAGTTCGGCTTCTCGTTGGGCTCGGGCAGCCTCGTTGGCTTCTTTGTCGATCCGGCCCATGGCTACAGCTTTGCTCGCGCGGTACGCAGCCGGTCAAGTACGACGGTGCGATCGAGCTCGACCATTGGCTCGAAGAGCGGGATTCCCGAACGTGCTCCGGTGAGCGCCATGCGCACTGGCATCTGTGTCTTGGTCTCGAGCTCCTCCCCCACACCGAACACCACACCTTCGAGTGCCTCGGGCTCCCACGGGCAATCGGCGATGCGCTCGATCACGAGATCGAGCACGCGTGCACTCATCTCCCGCTTTTCGTCGCTGCCGCCCATCACCTTCTTCCAGTCCTTCTCGCTGGGTTCTCGTGGTTCACCAACAACCCAATCGAGGAACGATGCGCTCTCGTCAAGCCGGCGAACTCGCTCCTGGACGAAACTGGCCAGGCGTTCGAACAACTCGGGCTCGATCGTGCCAACGTCGGGATCATCGAGGAACGGCGTTGCCGCTTCGATGAACTCTTCAACGGGCAGCGCTCGGATGTACTCGGCGTTGAAGTGGTCAAGCTTCTTGATGTCGAAGAACGCGGGCGCGGCGTTGATGTCGTCAAGGTCGAACTGGGCGACCAGCTCGTTGATTGGCCGAATCTCTTCGCCGCCATCACGAGGGCCCCAACCGAGCGTCAGCAAGTAGTTGCGCATGGCCGCGGCGAGATATCCCTTGTCTGCGTAGTCGCCGACCGACACGTCGTCGCGCCGCTTCGAGAGCTTTTTGCGTTGCTCGTTGACGATGAGAGGGAGGTGGGCGAAGACCGGGTTCGGCGTTCCTTGCTGATCTGGACCAAGCATCGCCTGACGAAGGAGCAGCACCCGGGGAACGGTGTTGACGAGGTCCTCGCCACGCACCACATGTGTGATGCCCATGTCGAGATCGTCGTAGGCGTTGGCGACGTGGAAGAGCGGCACGCCGGAGCTGCGAACGATCACGAAGTCTTCAAGCGTCGAGTTGTCGAACTCAACCGTGCCGCGAATCAGATCCTCATATGACGTCGTACCGTCATCTGGCGTGCGAAAGCGCACCACAACACCATCGCCAGGTTCGACGTTTCGGTCGCGGCAGTGACCGTCATAGCCGCCCTGGTCGCCGCTGGCTTCCGCTCTGACCTTGACCTCTTCTTGGGAGCAATCGCAGCGATAGGCCAACCCTCGATCGAGGAAGTCTTGGGCTGCCGCCCGGTAGAGATCGAAGCGATCGGACTGGCGATACTCCTCATCCCACGTGATCCCCAACCAGCTCAGATTGTTGTGGATGGCATCAATGAGTTCGGGCTGGCTGCGATCGGCGTCGGTGTCCTCGATCCGCAACACCATGGTGCCGCCCGTGCGTTGGGCGTACATCCAGTTGAACAGCGCAGAGCGGGCGCTACCTACGTGGAGGTAGCCCGTCGGGGCGGGAGAAAATCGAACGCGAACCGTCGAGTCGGACACTCGTCGAGCGTACTGTGGCGTTGGCGCTCCATTGGGCTCTCGCTACAGATCCGTCGTTTCAACATTTTCTGTGATTTTTTGGAACCACGGGTTGAGCTCGTGTCTCTAACCACCGTGGCCTTCCTTATGTCGACAGGTGAGATTCCCATCATCAGCGTTGGCCCCGCCGTTGACCACGCGACCAGCCACGACGGTTTCGACGAGTTCTGCCGGGCCGAACACGCCAACCTCGTTCGAGCCCTCTCCTACGCACTGGGAGACCACGAACTCGGGCGTGACGCAGCCGATGAAGCCTTCGCCCGCGCTGTCGAGCGGTGGGACAAGGTGCAAACAATGAACAACCCTGCGGGCTGGGTGTATCGAGTCGGGCTCAACTGGGGCAAACGACGAGTGTGGCGGGCCAAACGAGGCCGCGAACTCACCGAACTGGTCCCGGTTCGGACCCAGCAGGTCGACGCCTACGCCGATCCAGATCTTGCCGACGCGCTCGCCTCGCTACCGGTTGGCGTTCGATCCGTGATCGTGATGCGGCACTTGCTCGGCTACTCCGAGCGACAAACCGCCGAAGCGCTCAACATTCGTCCCGGAACGGTGAAGAGCCGTACCAACCGAGGCCTGGCTCAGCTCCGCCAGCAGCTCTCGCCAACGGAAGTACCGTCATGAGTAACGACCAACACACCGATCTCATCCAACGTCTCGAATCGCTCCCTGCGGTCGGCGGCAGCGACGGGCCAGATACCGCCGCCATGCGGTCCCGGGCGTCCCAACGACGAGGGCGCAAGCGGGTTGCCGGTTCTGTTGTTGCCGTCGCCGCGGTGATCGGCGGCACGCTCGGCGCCATCACGACGTTTGGCGGATCGTCTCCCGAAGTGGTCAACGCAGCTGGCGTTACAGAGACAACGATCACATCCGAAGGATCTGATATCGACGAGGCCGACGATGCCGCAGCCTTCGACGGCGAGCAGGCAACAACAACAACCTCGCCGCCTCCTGAAGAAGGCGGCCTCAACTCCGAGTCCACGCCGCTGACCACGGCACCACCGCTGCCTGACGACGTTGAAGGCGATGAGCAAGTGCCGACGACGGCCGCGCCACCGATCGCTATCGGGCCGGGCGAAGTGTCCGACCAGCTCGGCGGAAAGCTGGTGGTCGGCGAGGACGAGATTCTGCACTTGAGCGCCGACGGAACCGTTCGCTCGATTGTCGCTTCACGCTTCGAGGGCTCGAGACAAACGCAAATTTGGCTGCATGACATTGCGCCAATCGACGGGGTTCCACACCTGATCTTCAACACCTTCACCGCATTCGACATCGAGCAGCAGATCTTCGAAACCACGATCGAGCTCGTCAACCTCGAAACCGACGAGCTGACCGTTGTCGAGCGCCGTCGGATCGAAGGGACGAACAACGACAACTGGATCTACAACGATCACGTCACCACCGATGGCACCAACCTGCTCGTCGCCCGAGAGCTCTGGCAGGGCCAGTGCTACTTCACCGAGACCTTGACCGTCGTCGGCGAGGTCCTCGACTTCGACGAGCAATTCCCGAAGCCTCAGTGGCTGGATGGAATCGATCCCGCAGTTGCGGAAGAGTGGCAGACCAATTGGGACCTCATCCCCGACGACGACTGCGTCGACCTGAATGAGTGGAACGATCTCGGTCGCGGCCGAGCAGTGCTCGGCGCCACGGTCAGTGCCGATGAACTCACCGAACTGGCTTCAGCGGTGAACTAGCGACTCGCTCAAGCTTCGTCTGGTTCGACGTTGAGGTTCTGACGCCAGTCGGCGTCGTAGTGCACCTCGATCTGGCCATGGGTTTGGCGCAGAACGTCTTCGCTCACCATGTCGACAATGGCGCGACGCTCGGCGTAATGGTGAGCACTTCGCACCTGCGGAAACAGTTCTTCACGCAGCGCAACCAGTTCGTCGGCTGGGTCGGTGTCGAGGAACCCCCACACCGTGAAGGCCACGGTGAGATCGTGGACGACCGGGGCTCGACCGAACACCGCAGAACGCTTCATGGCGATGGCAACGCATGCTGCCTCGACATCTTCGGCTTCGAGGCCGCCAAGGTGGAGCTTGTCGTCGAACAAGCGAACGAGCTTGAGCGCGTAGCCCTGGTCTGGCCCCTGGCTACCAAGCCGGGCGCCGACCGGTTGTCCGCCGCCGAGATCACCGGCCCGATTTGCCTTCCATGAGCCGCCGCGCGCTGGTGGAGAGGAGTATCCACGAACCTTCTGAACCGGATCCGTTGGGACGTAGTCAGGTGCGGCCACAGGATCACACTACCGTGCCAGGTATGGGTATCGAGTCAGCCATCTACCGCATCGTCCTCCTGCTCCACATCGTCACCGCAATCGTGGGATTCGGTGGCGTGATCGCACATGGGGCTTACAACGCGAGAGCATTTGCCAGCAAGGCTGGCGAGGCCGCTGTCTTGCTGCGAAACACTCAGGCCGTCACAAAAATCGCCCACTACTCGCTCTACGCGCTGTTCTTGCTGGGCATCGTTCTCATTGCCCTCAGCGACTCAGCGATCAGCTTCGCCGCTCCGTGGATCTCGGCTTCGTTCGTGGTGTGGTTTGCCGTGATCGGTGTAGCTCACGGCATGGTTCGCCCTGCCGTCACCGCCCTCACTGAACGGGCCTCAGAGCTGCCACCCGACACCGACATGTCGGCCGACGAAACGGTGACGGGCATCGCCAAGAAGCTGGCGGTGGGCGAAGGTGTCACCCAGCTCTTGCTCGTGGTCGCCCTCTTCCTCATGCTCTGGCAACCGGGCAACTAACTCGGGCATTGTCCTTGTAGACCAGACGACCTACCCTGCCAACGGGTACCTCGGCGACCAGGCGGAGCACGGCGGAATGACAATCAACAGCGGGCTCGACGATCAACGTCGCGGCTTTGGTCGACGCAAGTTCCTGACCGGTGCGTCCGTCGCGGCGGCAGCAAGCATCGTCGGGATCAACCCGGCGGGCGCGATCGACAATCGAATCGTCGAGGAGAACAAGCACGACGGCAGTGATGCGTGGCGCTTGACCAACCCCAACGAGGACCACCTCGAACAGTTGGGCGCCTATGCACGCCAGACAAGCGTCGAGGTCGGCGACACACTCGAGATCTGTGTTCTGGTGCCGAGCAGCATGGTGGTCACCGCGCAGGTGTTCCGCCTCGGCTGGTACGGAGGCAAGCGAGCGCGGCTGATGCAGACGCTCACCGGCAGCGCCAACGGCTCCTTCCCGCTCACGACCGACCCAGTCTCGGGCGAGACCGATTCGCGTCAGCCCCCGTCGTTCAGCATCACGATTCCCGACAACTGGGTTTCGGGGATCTACTTGGTGCGGGTGGAGTCCAACACCGGTTTCGACACTCACGTGACCTTCGCCGTTCGAGACAGCCGCCCGGCCGACATCGTGTTCTCGCAGCCGGTGCTGACCTACGCGGCCTACAACACAACACCGAACCCGGTGGGCAAGAGCCTGTACGACTTTCATTCAGGCGGCGACCTCACCGAACGAGAGACCCAGCGAGCCACTGTCTCGAGCCTCGATCGGCCGTACCGCAAGTCTGGATCCGCCGACCTCTTCTACTGGGATCACGATTTGGTCTCGTGGCTCGAGCGTGAGGGCTACGACGTCACCTACGTGACCAATATCGACATTCACCGTTCTGGCGACACGCTCCAGCGGGGTCGGATCAACGTTGTTTCCGGACACGACGAGTACTGGAGCCAGGAGATCATGGATGCCTACCTGGCCGCCCGTGATGCCGGGGTCCACATCGCCAACCTGGGCGCCAACAACGCCTACTGGCGAGTTCGACTCGCCGCTAGCCGTGATGGGCGGCCGCTTCGCCGAGTCGTTTGCTTCAAATACGCCGAGGGTGAAGTCAACGACACACCGACGGTTTTGTTCCGAGATACCGACACCACCATGCAGGGCATGTGGGGCATCGACTTCATGGACTTCTTCAGCGACACCGAAACCGGTCCGTACGCCGAGATCGCTCCGCTCAACGACGACCATTGGTTCTGGGAAGGGACGGGTGCCGAGAACGACCAGCCGCTGCCCGGCGCCCGCATCATGGGCTACGAGGTCGACCGTCGAGACTTCGAAAAGCCCATCCCCGACAACACCGAGTACACGTTCCTTTCGGCGACACCGTTCGAAGGAGACACCTTCGGACGCAACTGGTGCCACAGCGTGATCTACCGGGCTCCAAGCGGCGCCTGGGTCTTCTCGGGCGGCACCACCTCGTGGGCATGGGGCTTGATACGCGACTCGTTCCAGCACCCGGCCATCGAGCGAGCTACCAAGAACCTCTTCGCCCGGATGCTCGCCGACAGCGACAAGCCCGAGCCGCCGCTCAACCCCGTTCCGCCGGGCACCATCAACAACGCAACGTCGATCGCGGCGATGCTCGCTGCGACCGATTACACCGAAGCAGACGCCGAGATTCTGCGGCTCTATCGGGCCTTCTTCGGTCGCGAGCCGGACATCAACGGCGCAAAGTACTGGCTCAACGAGGCTCGGGCAGGACGCACCGTCGACGACATGGGTCGCTTCTTTGCCACCAGCGACGAGTTCAACGCAAAGTACGGGCCGCTCAACGACGCGCAGTTCATGCGGGTGGTGTATCAGAACATCCTCGACCGCGAACCCGACCAAGAGGGGTTCGATTTCTGGATCAGCGAGATGAACGGCACACCGCCAATGGAACGACATCGGGTGGTTTTGCTGTTCGCGTTCTCTCCTGAGTTCATCGACAAGTTCCCCTACGCTCCTCGGAGTTAGGACACACATTCGACGATGCGGCGGGAGGGCTCATGGCGAACGGCAAGCGGATTCTCGCAAGCGTGGCGTTGGCCCTTGCGCTGATCTCAGCTGACGTCTCGCCTGTCGCGGCCAATGTCGTCGATCAACCGATTGTTGATCAGGGCATCGACGTTGTCCTGCGGGCCGTTGCGACACTGCCCGATGCCGCGAGCGGGCAACCGCCTCGCATCAACGGCATGGCTTACACGGGTGACCGACTCTTTGTTCTCACATCGATCGACGGGTTGATCTACGAGTTGCGTGGAAGCGGGCCCGACCTGCAGCCCCAGGTCTTTTTCGACGTGAAGGCGGCGATGGCCGCGCATGCCCCGGGATCACTCGACGTTTCGAACGCCATCCACGGCGGCCTTCGTTCTGTCGCCTTCCATCCAGACTTCGAGACCAACGGCCTCTTCTACGTCAGCGCCATGATCACGAGATCCGCGGCCGGCCCTGCTCCCAACTATCTCTCTGATGTTCCGGACCCCATCGCGGCCGACAGTGTGCTCATCGAGTTCCAGGCGGTGGACGGCGTCGTCGACCCCGCGTCGTATCGCGAGGTCTTCCGGGTCGGCATGCCGGTGTACGACCACACCATCCGCCAGATTCTGTTCAACCCCTACGCCGAACCGTCAGACGACGACTACGGCCTGCTCTACGTTGCTCACGGCGACGGCAGCGTGCGGTCGGCCGTCGTTGGTGGCGGACAGAACAATGACGCTCGGGGGAAGATCCTTCGCATCGATCCACGGCCTTCGGGGACCGAGCCTTACTCGGTGCCGTCAACGAACCCGTTTGTTGGCGACAGTTCGATGCTCGACGAGGTGTACAGCCTTGGTCATCGCAATCCCCATCACCTTGCGTTTGCGCTCGTGAACGCGCAAGTCATGCTGCTTGCGGCCGAGCCGGGCCGCGACAACATCGAAGAAATCAACCGCATCGAGGCCGGTGGCGACTACGGCTGGCCGCAACGTGAAGGCACGTTTGTCCACCTTGCCGATGGTGGCGTCATCACCGGTGTCGGCCCGCTGCCAGCGAACGACGCGGCGAATGGCTTCCACTACCCCGCCGCCCAGTTCGGTCACGACGGCACACCGGGCGAACAGGTGAGCGGCCTTGCCGTTGCTGGCGGCTTCGCGATCGACAACGGTTCGGAACTTTCAGGCCTCTACTTCTTCGCGGACTTCGTCCGCAGCAGCGAGTTGTTCCACTCCGAAGTCGCTGATCTCGCCAGCGCGGTCACGCTGCTCGATCCCTCCGATCCAACACGAGATCAACCTTCGGAGCTGTCGCAAGCACCGATCGGCCAAGCGGACATCTTCCTGGATCACGATCAAGACCCGGCCACGCCTTCACTCGCTCGCACGTCGCTGCTCGACGTCTTCAACGACGCACCGACCCACACGTCGACCCGAGCCGACGTTCGCTTTGGCCAGGGGCCCGATGGAGCGCTCTACATCACCTCGAAGCGCAACAACACGATCTACCGGGTCGAGAACTCCGTACCTCCACCCACTGATCCCCCACCGCCGGACGAGCCCGGCCCTGCCGACCCACCCGAGAACGAGCTGCCCCAGAGTGAGCCGCCAGCCCCACCAGCGGGGACGATCGCTGAAGCATCAACGATCAACGACATCCTCAGGGCGACTGACTACACCGATGCCGACGCCGAGATTCTCCGTCTGTACCGAGCCTTCTTCGACCGCGAACCTGACATTGGCGGCGCCAAGTTCTGGCTCGCCGAAGCCCGGGCTGGCCGCACGGTCGACAACATGGGCCGGTTCTTTGCCAGCAGCGACGAGTTTGTTGCGACCTACGGACCGCTCGACGACGAGGCCTTCATGACCGTCGTGTATCGCAACGTGATGGACCGAGCACCCGACCAAGCCGGATTCGAGTTCTGGATCGGCCAACTCAACGCAGATCCGCCGATGGAGCGTCACCGCGTGATGCTGCTGTTCGCCTTCTCACCCGAGTTCATCGGCAAGTTCCCCTACGCCCCCACCACCTAACCAACCCCCGTTCTGGAGTGCCGTACCGGCGAAAACGCCGGTGGGAGCCTCCAGTTCGAGAAGGTCAGCCGCACTCATCCCGTTCTGGAGTGCCGTACCGGCGAAAACGCCGGTGGGAGCCTCCAGTTCGGGGAAAGGGGGGCGAGGTTAGAGGTCAAATTGGGGGTTGGCGGACGGTTGGGGCTCAGATGCCAGCACCGATCGAACCTGGGCCATGGCGGCCGGGAGGTCGCTGACTGTTCGCTCGATCGCGCCCGACGCCCGGCAGAAAACAAACCGGCACTCGGCGACCGTCATGCCCGTGACGGCTTCGAGCGCCACAGCGTAGGACGCCCCCTGCAACTCATACGCTGCCAACTTCGCGTCGATCTCGGCTTCGGACCGTGCGGAATCGGTCTTGTAGTCGACGACGATCAAGCCGCTGGGGCCCTCGATCAGCAGATCGACATACCCCTCGATCACACGATCGCCGACCGGTGCGCTCAAGAACAGCTCTTTGTGGTGAGGATGCGTGGCGGCGAGCTGCACGGCATCAGACCCAAGGGCGGATCTGACCAACGCAGCAACAACGTTGAGGTGTTCGGGAATCGCTTCGAGGTCGCACTGCTCTGCGATGATCGGGTCGAGAGCTGGCGGAGACGACAGGTCGAGAACCTGCAAGGTGGCGTGCACCGCTCGACCGATCGCCGACCCGGCCCGACCTTTGCGGCGAGCGGGAACTACTCGGTCGTCTTCCTGGTCGGTGAAGTCGTCGTCATCGCCGTGCACCTCGTTCGCCGCTGCAGCAATCGCCGTTGCCGACCAGACCCGGCGGGCCGATGCTGTAGCCAGGACGCGAGTGCGGCGATCGATCCAGCTCTGACGTTCGGCCCGAGTCTCAGGCAGCGCAAGGGTTCCCGGTCCCTCGCTGGCCGGCGGGATCTTGCTGTTGATGAGGTCGAGCCGACGGACGTTGGAGGCCACGGAGCCCTTCGGGCCAGCTGCATCCTCCTGCTCGTCCGCCTCGGGCTCCGCGGAGATGGCGAACTGGCCGATCACACCGCCGAGCGACTTCGGCCCACGGCTCGCCGATGAATGATGGGCCGACACGACGAGATGATCGCGAGCCCGAGTCGCAGCAACGTAGAGCAACCGTTGCTTCTCGTAGGCGTCCATCTCTTCTTCAATGTTGGCCTGAGCTTCGTGGCCGAGGGTGCGGACGTCTGACTTGAACCGCACTTCGGGAAGGCCCGCATCGGGCCAGGCCACGTTGATGCCGTTGCGTCGAGCGTTGGGCTGTGTGGTCAAGCCAGACAAGATCGTGATGGGAAACTCGAGACCCTTCGAGCCATGGATCGTCAAGATCTGCACGGCTTCCTCATCAGTTTCTGGAAGCAGCGGTTCGTGAACTCGGGCGCCATCTGCTCCTTGCAGATCAGCCCAGTCAGCGAACGCACGGAGGCCCGAACCGCCCGCCTCTTCGAAGGCTCGGGCTTGGTCGACCAGAAACCGCAGGCGACGCCAGACATCACCGGGCCGACGTTCGGCAAAGGCCAGCAGGACCGCTCGCCGATCGCGCAGAATCTTGTGCAGGAGTTGCGACGGCGAGATCCACCAACGCTCCTCCCACAGCTCTCGCAGGTAGGCGAGGGCAAGAACGACCGGGTGGTCGGCCTGAAGGTCGGTCGGCGCCGTGCTGCGAAGATCCCAGCGGCCGCCGCTCTGTCGAAAGGAGGCCAGGTCGTCGTCTGAGCACGCAAACATCGGCGAGCGAAGTGCGGCCACCAGGCTCAGCTCGTCGGTTGGATCATCGATGGCCCGCAGCGTCGACAGGGCGTCTTGGACCTCCTGTGTTCCGTACACGAGGGTGCCGGTGGCCAGCCGGTAGGGGATGTCGGCATCTCGGAGCGCGTCGCGAAGGTACGGGAGCGCGGTGCGAGTCGGGAGCAAGACGGTGACGTCTGAAAGGCCTGGCCTGCGCCATTCACGGGTCTCGCGATCCTGCACGAGCCACTCGTCGGGATTGATGGCGATGTCGACGATGGTGTTTGCCACATCGAGGGCCTCGGCCTGGCGAAGCTCGGCGGCCTTCACCTTCGGATTGGGGTGCACGCCCCCGAGCACGACGGGGCGATGGTCAGCGCCAGAGTCGGCGAGACGGTGGGCCGTCAGTGGTTGATATTGCGGTTGTCGATCAGTGATCTCCTCGGACATGAGTTGGCCGAACAACTCGTTGATCCAGCTCACGATCGGTTCGACGGTCCGGAAGTTCGTGGTGAGGCTGACCCCTCGATCCCCGCGCCCAAAACTGTCTCGAGCACTCAGAAACAAGCTGATGTCGGCCCGACGAAATCGGTAGATCGACTGTTTCGGGTCACCCACGAAGAACAGGTGGCCCTCGACTACCTCGTGGTCGTTCCACTGCCCCACCACCGCACCTTCATCGAAATGACCAGCGATGAGCGTGGCGAGCTCGATCTGAATCGGGTCGGTGTCTTGGAACTCGTCGAGCAGCAGATGGGTGTAACGCTCATGGAGTGATCGACGGGCCAACTCGTTCGTCCGCAACATCTGGCGAGCAAGCACCAAGAGATCGTGGAACTCGAGTTGGCCGGCCTGCTGTCGCTCGCGAGCGCCGGTAAGCACGTGCTGGCCGACGATGACAAGGAAATGGCTCAGCAACTCGTCGGCGGCCAGCCCGATCGTGGCCTTCGCTCCATCTTGAACACCCTGCAGGACCGCCTTGACCGCAGGCGCACCATCGGGCCATGCCGCTTTCCGACCACCCCGGCCAGGCTTGAGCCGCCCGGCGTTCGCCAGGTAGTGAATCTCGCGAAGCTGCCGATCGGCATCGTCGATCGACATCACTGTTTCGAGGGTCACCAGGTGCCTGGTGATTGTTTCGAAGAGCTTGTCGCTCGGGTCGGCGCAGGTTTCGTGGATGGCCCGCAGCGCATCGACCGATTCGATGAACGGCGTGAGATCAATGGGGCCGAGCGGCGGAGGGGTTGCGTGCTCGATTGACTCGAGGCGGTCCCAGTTCTGGGACATCTCCCGCACAAGGTCCTTCAGCGTCACGTGGCCGGCATACGCAGGTTCGAGGGCGATACCGACGCTGTGAGCCCGGACGATCAATCCTTCATTGGCCTCGTCGGCGTGGAGCCGATCGACAAACCGAGCCCACCGCTCTTCATTGTTGAGCTGTGAGGTGATCTCGTCGACGATGCCAACCTGGGGCGGGAGACCGGCGGCAAGCGAGAACTCGGTGAGGAGGCGGGCGGCGAAACCGTGCAAGGTCGAGATTGCGGCAAGGTCGGCGTCCTTCAGTGCCTGCTCGGCGATCTCTCGCTTAGTTGCCTCGGCGGCATCGATCGTGCACCGTTCGAACTGCTCTCGAATGCGGGTCTGAAGCTCAGCAGCTGCCGCCTCGGTGAACGTGATGGCTGCGATCTCAGACAGCGGTACTCGTTCGTGCAAAACGAGGTTGACGATTCGGTTGACAAGCTGGGTGGTCTTGCCGGTACCAGCCCCAGCCTCGACGAACAGAGTGCGCCGAAGACCACCGGAGCTGACGAGGTCACGGACATCTTGATCGGGCGGCTGCGTTGGCGTGAGGGTCACGAGTCAGCCCCGCTGTCGGGAACTGCGTCAGGCAGCACGGCGCTGGGTGGCACGAGGCGGTCCCGCACCCGCAACTCGACCGCATGTGCCTTCTCGCTGGCCTGGTCGCCTCGGGCAACGGGGCAGACCGAGTCGAAGTCGCAGTAGTTGCAATTGTCGTGGGTCGATCGATAGCTGTTCCATTCCCCCGGCACGCCGGGATAGACACCGCCATCGATGCCCTCGACGATCGCGGTGAGCAACTCGACAAGCCGATCACGACGATCTTCTGTCCACTCGTAGCCGTGCAACTTGCCGTTGACGCTCGGGTCGACCATCCAGTAGTTCGACGACACACGGGCGGACGGGTCGCCCAGGCGACCGCGGACCGCTTCGGCGTAGAGGCCGAGCTGCAGCATGGTTCCGCCCCCGAAGTCGTCGTCCTTCAATGCCTCGTACTTGCGACCTTTGCCCGTCTTGTAGTCGTACACGTGGGCCGTGCCGTCGCTCGCAAGGTCAAGACGATCAACCATGCCTCGAAACTGCAATCGGCGGCCATCAGGCAGTTCGATATTGAGCGGCGGCTCGTTGCGCATACCAAACGCAAGCTCGACTTCGCTTGGCCGACCACCGGTTGCAGCTCGCCGGGCTTGGTCCTTTGTCAAGAAGTCGTCGAGCACCTCGAGAAGGTCTCGTTTGGTTTGACGCCACAACACCTCGCGCCCCGTTCGACCCCGTCGCTCGAACTGGTCAAATGCGTCGATGGCGATGGCCTGCAACCGTTCACGGTCAGCCTCTGTCCACGCCATGGACGGGTCGGGCGCCCCTGCCTCGATGACCTCGGCGATGAACAGCTCGAGGGCTTCGTGTACTGCCGAACCTCGATCGAGCGGGTTGATGTCGATGATCCGCTCGGGGTCTTCACGTTCGCTGAGCCCGAGCACGTAACCCAAGAAGTACTTGAAGCCGCAACTGGCCCAGGTCTCGAGCCGGGAAGCCGAAAGCGTTTTGGATCCGGTTGCCTCGAGATGCCGTTCGCTGACGTTGCCGTCCCATTTGGTGAACGCTGCAGACCGTCTGGCGATGAGCGCTTCGAGTCCAGTGGCAATGAGCTCACCAACTGGATGCGATGACAAATCGCCTCCGTCGGCCAAGAAGCGGCTGACTGCCGCCACGTCGCGTTCGATCACATCGAGCGGCACTGGAGGTTCTGTTACCCGCTGGGTATGCGAAGAGAGCGCTTCGACCACCGACTCATCGAGACGGGCGATGTCGGAAGCCAACACTCGCTTTCGTGCGAGGGCAGACGCGGAATCGAGCAACCACCGCGAGGGGATTCCCTCGTGGCCACTGCGCAAATCGCCGCGCGGATACGAAAGTGTTCGATCGCCGGGTGGCGCAGCGGCCAACGCGGCGAGAAAGCACCGGTGTTGATCGTTGAGACGATCTTGGCGAGTCGTGAGCTGACCAACGGCCTTGATGCGAGCGCCGTCTGGGAGCAGCGGATCGTCGCGTCGACGTCCCGGCGCGAACCCTTCGAGACAGCCGAGGATGAACACCGCATCGAGATCTTGGCCGGGAGCCGTGCTCAACGGGCCATAGGTCACGCCCTCTCCGAACCGCCCGGACCTGTTTCGGGCCACATCGAGTTCGGTGGTGAGTGCTCGGACGAACACGTCGCTGCTCGGCTTGGCATCGAAGTCGTCGAGAGTGCCCAGCCGCACGATTGCGTCGCTGATTCGCTCGAGCGCAACCTTTTCTGCTTCGGGCCAGAACCCGTGGGTGTGTTCGGGTCCGAGCAGGGCCTCAAGCATCGTTTTGGTTGCCGTTGCCTTGTCGTCCCACGTCTTGGCTGCGGTGATCGCCGTGACACGAACCTCGAGCTCGGTGATGAAGTTCGCCAGTGACTGGGTGTCGTTGAGCGCGCGCTGCAGCTGCTCAATTCGCCACGACCGTTCGCCTCGCTGCTCAGCATCAGCGAGGTCTTGATTGAGCTTGGCGTGATAGGCCCCAAGCTTTCTGGCCCAATCGCTCCGATCTTGCACGACGCCGGCTGCGCGCGAGATGTGCTCCCACACCGACGGTCGCACGGCTGCGCCCTCAAACCTGAGCGGGGCTCCGCTGACAAGCGCCATCACTCGATCTCGCCGCCAACGCCGGGCCGGGAGTTGGAGGGCATCGAGCAGTGTTCGGCCAACAGCCGATTCGGCGAGGCGGCGGGGCGATGGCCCGTTGGCGAGCAGCCCGGCAGCTCCGAGCTGCTGTTCGATCAGGCGAACGTAGGGATCGGGGATCGTGTAGAACACGCCGATGCGGTCGAGGGGCACGCCACTCTCGGCCAGACCAACGATGCGCCGGGCGGCCTCGCGCACCTCTTCATCGGCGTCGGTGACCGAAAACAGATGATCGGCGAGCGGCGATGAGAACGTACCGCCACCCCGAATCTGGCTCGGGCGAACGCCTACCGCTTCACAGGTTCGTTCGGTGACACGGTCGGCCTCGGCATCACCAGAGGTGCCGATGATGACCGTGGTCGGATTGCGTTCGAAGGCAGCGGTGAGAAATCGGGCAATCGGCGGTGTGGCTTGATCAGGCAAGAACCAGATGAGATGCCCAAACTGATCGAGTTGTTCATCGAGCCGCGACATTGCTGCGTTCGCGACATCGGCTTCTTCGTGGTAGCCGCTCAGGCGCTGGCGAACGTCGCTGCAGAGCTCGACGGCAGCCCTCGCCGTTCGGTTGTGCGATGCAACATCGCCGAGCAGCGCTTCGTCGACGTTGCTGAGCTCGGCATACGCACTGGCAACGGCTCGCTCGGTTGCCAAGTGATCGGCCACCGACGCGAAGATCGTGTCGGACTCTGCGAGGGCAGCTCGAACAGCGGCACCGAGGACGGGGTTGGTGAGTGGTCGACGATCGGGCATGGCCCCAGCCGCGACGAGTTCGGCGAGTCGAAAAGGGGTGACGAACGAGACGTTGGCGATGCCACCCTTACCAACGATGCCGGAGCCGAGCACCCGGCGGGCCGCCAACCCGGCAAAGTTGGACGGAACGATGACGGTGACAGGCGCGAGAGGGCTCGAGGCCTTCGCCAGATCGATCGCCGCTCGAAGCGCGGTGGTGGCCGCTCGACCATAACGAAGCACATGCACGTCGCTGATCATGAAGACATGACCTCGCCGAAGGCATCACAATCGTCATTGGCACACGAGAATGCCCCCGCTTGGCCCTCGCCGGGTGAGGGAAGGGCGGTCACCCCGCAGGCGCCGCAGATCGGAGCACCGCCTCCATCGTCGTCGTCTTCGATGGGATCAAGCCGCCACTCACTCACGCCGCCCAGCTTGGCACGCGGTGACGAGAGTTCAACACGCTCACGCCGCCCAACCGAGATGTTCCTCGGGATGGATGATGCCGCGGCATCGGATGCCGTTGCCCTCGCGCTCGATCAACGAGTTGGTTTCGTAGGACGACGTGACGAACTCAATCTCGGCGATGACGGTTTCGACAAGGTCTTCGTGTTCTTCGCTCCACCCTTCCGTCAGCCAACCTTGGCGACTGAGCGCATCAACAACAGCAACCTCGAAGTCGGCCTGCGACAGATCGGGCCGGTCGACAACCATCGCCGTTGTCGAGGCCTTCGCGCTGGCGAAACCGGCGAAGCCGCGGATGCAACCACAGCCTGGTGTTTCGCAGTCGAAAATCGGGAAGTAGACCAGCTCGCCGGCAACGGCGAAGTGGTAGTCGTCGGCGCGTAGACCCTGGGTGTGACTGGTGGCGATGAGGACTTTCATCAGGATGACTCCATCTTGTTCAGCAACGTTCTGGCCGCCGAAGCGAGCGATGAGATCACCTTAGAGACGGGGTCTGACAGCCAAGTCTGGGCGTTTGGTGCGGCGCAGCATCAAGCGCTAAGACCTCTGCATGGGGAACCGACTCGAGGGCAAGACCGCAGTTGTCACAGGTGGGGCATCTGGGATCGGTGAGGCCACCGTTCGGCGGTTCGTTGCCGAAGGCGCCAACGTGATGATCGCCGACCTTCAGGGCGAGAAGGCCGAGCTGCTGGCAACCGAGTTGGGCACAGCAACTGAGGCTCAGCAACTCGACGTCACCGATCTCGAAGCCGTCGAGGCACTGATGGCCCTGACCGTGCAACGCTTCGGCGCCATCGACATCGTTTTCAACAACGCAGGCATCAGCAGCATGGGACGAGTCGACGAAATCTCGACCGAGCACTGGCATCGCGTCATCGACGTCGACCTCAACTCCGTCTTCTACGGATGTCGGGCTGCGATCCCGCTCATGCGCGAAGCCGGCGGGGGCGCGATCGTCAACACCGCCTCAATCTCAGGGCTCTTCGGCGATTGGGGCTTGCCGGCCTACAACGCGGCCAAGGGCGCTGTGATGAACCTCACTCGCACCCTCGCTGCCGACCACGCTCGCGATGGCATTCGGGTCAACGCGGTGTGCCCCGGTGGCATCGAGACCGCGATGACCGATTCGTTGGTGGCGAGTCGACGGGCCCAGGAGCAGTATCAACGGCTCGTCCCGATGGCTCGCATGGGGCTCCCCGAAGAGATCGCCTCGGCCGTGACTTTTCTCGCGAGCGACGATGCCTCCTACGTCACCGGCCACGGCCTCGTGGTTGATGGCGGCGTCACTGTCACCACCGGCCAACCGAACTTCACCGCGCTCGCCGAGCGCTGGTGGGCCTGAGCTACTCATCCGCACGTAGAAACTGAACTGACAGGAGATCTCACATGACCGACAGCTTGAACGTCTCACGGAGTCTTCGAGGCTCGATCGGGATGCTCGCCATGGAATGGCTGATGGCCGACTCCACCAAGGAGAAGGCGGCGGCCGCTGGCATGCCGACAGAGAACAACGGCATGTATGCGATTGGCCGGTTCGGCGTGATGGGCGACTGCCCCGCCGACAACGTGGTCGGCGCGGCCTACTTCTGGGAACCGACCTTGATGCGTTCGATGGTCGAGACGGGGCGAGCGGCCATGTCGCCTGCAGAGGGCGGCGCTATCTACGCGACGATCTGCCAAGAGTGGGGCGAGCAGAAACTCGCTGGCTTCGAAGGCACCGAGCGACTGGGCGAGATCCTCGAGAAGGTCGTCAACAACGCCTCGCCAAACGGGGCGCCAACGTTTGTGGGCTGGCGCGACCAACCGCTCCCCTCCCCTGGCGCCGGCCGCACCTTCCAACTGGCTCAAACGATGCGCGAGCTGCGCTTCGCCCGTCACGCCGTGGCCGTGCAGGCAGCAGGAATGGGCCCGCTCGAAGCCATCCTCAGCGGACCGGCCGGCGAGTGGAACGCCGAGTTCTTCGGCTGGCCCAAGCCCTACCCCGA
>CALJSB010000140.1 GCA_937976305.1 uncultured Acidimicrobiales bacterium | reverse complement strand
GCTCGCATGGGCTGCTCGTCAGCAGCTCGAACGATCACTGCCCGACATTCCAGACGCAACGACGGCTTCTCTGGTTCACTTTGACCTCCGACCCGGCAACATCCTGGTTCGCGATGGTGCGCTCGCAGGCGTGATCGATTTCGAGGCATGTCGTGGCGGTCATGCATCGATGGACTTCTTCAAGCTCTGGGAGCATCTCGCTCCTGACCGTCTCGGACTCATCGTCGACGGATACGTCGAAGACAACGATCGCAATGAGTGGATCCAGACCGACAGGCTGGAAGCGAAGCGGACGCCGCAGCAGAGGTGTGCGTCGACCGCAGGCCCGGGGCCGTGTTGACGTTTGAGACCTGACCCCTAGGCGATGTCGGCGACGATGAGGGCGGAGACTTCGTCTGCTGCGTTGCGAATCATGTCGGTGATGTCCTCGCGCCGGCGTTCGCCAGGGAATCGGTAGGTCGGCGCATACGTGCCGATCGTCGCCACGACATCGCCTTGAGCGTCGAGCACCCCCGCTGCGCAACCGCTGACGTCTGGCGTGAACTCGCCCACCGACCACGCTGCGCCGTGGATCGCGATCTGTTCGAATCGTTCGGTCAACTGTTCGAGTTCGACAAGCGTCGACTCGGTGTAGCGAACGGGTTCTGACGCCAGGTAGCGCTCGAGTCGAGCGTTGGACCACTCAGCCATATAGACGTGACCGGGCGCCGCCGCATGAGGGGCGTGGGTGTAGCCGGTCCAGTCAGCGGCCCCAACCGTGGACGGTGAGGCGACCTGATCGAGGTAAAGAATCTCGCCCCGCCGAAACACCGTCAGCGTTGTGTGTTCTTCGAGCTGCTCGGACAACTCGGCGAGAATGGGGCGGGCGAGCTGGCGAATGAGGTCAGGCGAGCCGGCCCGGCCGATGGCGAGCGCACCGATGATCGGGCCAACCCGATGGCCTCCCGTCTGGGTCACCTCGACGGCGTCGAGATCACGAAGCGATTTCAACAACCGAGCCGTGGTCGACTTTGCCAACCCTGAGCGCCGAGCGATCTCGGAAACACCCAGATCCTGCTCGGCGGCGGCGATCACGCCGAGCAAGTGGAACGCCCGATCGAGCGATTGCGTGACCGATGCACCGCTGCCAGAACCCAACTCGACCCGACGACCCGTCGGCCTCGCCAGATTGGGAACTGACTCAGAAGAATGTGTCGCCTTTTGGCTCATATTGATCTATTCTCCGTCGTGTACCAACCAGTGGATCGTTCCACTGTATGGCACATGCTCATTCCGTGCAAATGGTGCGAGCAAACGACCGTTATCACTGTTCTTGATGCGCCACATCAGCGCACTCTCGCCGAGGAGTTTCGTCAGCATGACGACCGTCTCTTTGACATGGCCATCGGGGCAGATCGACAACGTTCCCGCGCTCTGGCTTCGCGACAACTGCCCCTGTGAACAGTGCCGCATCGAGTTAACGAGCGAGCATCGATTCATCATCGCGACGGTCGACCCAACACTGACCCCCGTTGCCGTGACCCAAACCGACGACGGCGTCGTTGTCGACTGGGGAGACCACGTCTCGACGTACTCCCAGTCTTGGATGGACGATGTGAGAGCCCAGGTGGCCCGTTGCTTTCCGCCGATGGAGCGGTGGGACGCTGATGATGAGATTCGCCGCTTCTCCTTTGACATCCTCGACACCGATCCACCGACCGAGATCAGCGCTCTCGACCACTTCTGCCGGTTTGGCGCGATCGTCATCACTGACACACCGTGCGAGCCCGGTTGGAGCGAAACGCTGTATCGCCGCTGGGGGCCACCCACCGAACTGCCGTTCGCGAAGGTGCACGATGTCTACGTCGACCCATCGGGCTACAACGTGGCCCACACCGCCGAAGCGCTGCCGCCCCACAACGACTTTGCCAGCAAACGCAATCGCCCATCAGGCCAGATCTTGCACATGCTCGCCAACGAGGCCGAAGACGGCGACTCGATCATCGTCGATGGGCTGGCCATCGTCGACCAGCTGACCGACGACGAACGAAGCGTCCTCACCACGATGCCAGCGGCATTCCGACAGTTCAGCGAAACCACTGAGACCTGGAGCCGAAGCACCGTGCTCCAGGTCGACGAGTCGGGAGCTCCGGTTGGTCTTCGCTACTCGAACCAGCTCCTCCAAGCCATCGACCCATGGCACACAGATGCGTCCGCCTGGTACGAGGCGTACCACCGCCTGACCACGCTGATCATTGATCCAGCCAACCAGGTTCGCTTCCGGCTGTCGGCTGGCGATCTCCTGATGCTCCACGGTCACCGCATGTTGCACGGCCGCACGGCCTTCAGCCCTGCGTCAGGCGTACGGCACCTCCAGGACATCTACTTCGACTTTGACGATGTGGCCAACGAGCTTCATCGTCGTCAGCGGTTGCAGACGGCCTGATGACGGCAACAACCCAACCCTCCTCAGCGTCTGCCGACGATCCGGCAGACGCCCAGCACAGCGTCGCCCAAGTCAGCGCAGAGTCTGCTGTGCCGACGCCGAGCCCAACGCGCGCCGCAGGTGCCCTCCTACTCGCGATGTTGTTGCTGATGATCGGCAACGGCCTCCAAGGCACCTTGGTCGGCGTCCGGGCCGAGCTCGAGAGCTTCGACACCGCCTGGAACGGCGTGACCATGGCGGCCTACTACGCAGGCTTCTTGATCGGCGCCAGGCTGACCTTCAACCTGCTCGCTTCCGTCGGCCACATCCGCGTCTTTGCCGCCCTGGCATCAACCGCCTCGACCGCAGCCCTCGTCCACGGTGTGTTCGTGCTTCCACCCGTGTGGATCGCCGCCCGATTCCTCACCGGAATGTGCATGGCTGGGCTCTATGTGGTGGCTGAGTCATGGCTGAACGACGTTGCGACCACAGAAACTCGCGGTCGAATTCTCGCCGCCTACAGCCTCGTGAGCATGGGCGGTGTGTCCGCTGGCCAGTTCATGCTCGGCTTCGGTGACCCCACGACGATCACGCTGTTTGTGGTCACATCCGTCCTCGTTTCGATCTCACTGGTGCCGGTCTCGCTTTCGACAACCAGCGCTCCACCTGTAGAGCGACCAGAGCCGCTGCCGTTCCGCCAACTCTTCAGGGACGTTCCGAGCGGTGTGATCTCGATGTTTGTCGTCGGAATGGGCGTCGGCATGTTGATGGGACTCGGCCCGCTCTTTGCGACACGGTCCGGGCTCACCAATTCGCAGATCTCGCTCTTCTTGACGGCCCCGGTTGTCGGCTCGCTGTTTTTCCAGTTCCCGCTCGGCATCGCCTCGGATCGAATCCCTCGCCGAGGTCTCATGGCTTCGATGTTCATCGTTGCCTCCGTCGCCGCATTCGCGCTCGGAAGAACCAACCCAACGAGTTGGACGGCGAATGCCCTCATGCTCCTGCTCGGCGGGATGGCGTTCCCGCTCTACTCCCTCACGATTGCCTTCACGAACGACTGGGTCACTCGCAATCAGATGATTGCCACCAGCACACTGCTCATCCGCATCAATGGCGCCGGCGCACTTTGTGGACCACTGGTCGGCACGGCCGCCTTTGTCACCATCGGCATCGGCTCCTACTTTCCGCTCATCGGCCTGTCCTACGCCGTTGGCGCCATCTACCTCCTGTGGCGAATTCTGGTGAAGGACGCGGTTCCGGTCGAACGGCAGCGCTCGTGGGTTCCCTTGCCCTCACGCGGGACCCCCGTTATTGCGGCCCTGTCGCGCCATAGAAGGCACCGACGCTGACAGAATAAGCAATGGCCCTTCAGGAAATGGTCGACACCGAACTGCAGGAGATCGCCGACCTCGTGCGGGCACTCTTTGCCACCGACGTTGCTGGGTTGGCAACGATCGACGACACGACCGTCTCACTCGGCATCCTTTCGTTTCACCCTGAGTTCAAGGGGGCCCACGACCACGCGATCACGGTTGAGCTCGCCGACAGCCCGATCGAGGCCGCGATGCAAAGCGACCCAGAAGTTGTCGCCTTGAGTGGCGAAGAACTCGGATCAAACTCCGGGCCGCTCACGTCGTTTGTTGGCATTGTTGTGCCCGATCCTCTCGGGGGGATCGAGGGCGTGCTGTGGGGCGGATCGCTTGGATCGGGACGCCAGATACCGCGCCAACAAGCCGACCTGCTCGAGGTGTTGGCCCGACAGCTCCGTCGGCGTCTCGACACTGCTGAGGAACAGAAGCAACTGCGAGACGCCTCGCTGAGCGTGAGCGAGTCAGCCGGTGCGCTGGCAACGAATCTCCTTCGGGTCGAAGCTTCAAACCGCGATCTCGAGGCGTTCGCCTACGTGGCATCGCACGAACTCGCTCGACCGCTGACGGCCATCAGAGGGCTCTCGGAGGTACTCAACGAGAGCCTCGGCAACGATGACCAACTCGACCGAGACGGAGCACGACGGGCGCTTGGCCAGATCGAGGAAAACGCGCGACAGCTCCAGCAGCAGATCGCTGCGCTGCTGTCGATGTCTCGCCTCGACACCGACACGAACGATCTCGTGCTCGTTGACCTCAACGAGGTGGTCGACGACGTCATCGACCAACTCACACCCCTCATCTCAACAACTGACGCCATCGTCACCGTTGCGGCATTGCCATCGGTCACCGGAGAACCTGCCGCCCTTCGAGCCATCATGCGCAACCTTGTCAGCAATGCGCTTGTCTACCGATCATCGGAGCGCCAACCAGAGATCGACATCACGGCCGAGGCAACCGAACAAACCCTCACAGTCTCTGTCGTCGACAACGGGCTCGGTGTCGACCCCGAAGATGTGCCTCGACTGTTTCAAATGTTCCAGCGTGGCAACAGCGGGCAGCCCGGTACTGGCATCGGCCTTGCCTTGTGCGCTCGATTGATCTCTCGGCTCGATGGCGAGATCGGCGCTGAACCGCTCACCCCGCACGGGTCTCGCTTTTGGTTCAGCCTGCCAATGAACGACTAGATAGACAGGCCACTCACGAAGCAGCGCTCACTCAGCGATGAGTGCCCGACCGAGCGCGAGGAACAAGTCTTCGACGCCTGAGTCGTTCTTTGCGCTCGTCACAACCGTGGCTGCCGCTTCGTCTCCGAGTTCCGAGACATCAAACTGATCAGGAGCGGCCAAGTCGCTCTTGTTCAGCGTCAACACATACGGGAGGTCGCCGCGGAAAACACGAACCGTGTCGCGCACTTCGATCGCGGTCTCGAAAGACTCCGGACGGGAAAGGTCAACGACCAACCCATAGCCGGCAGCGCCCTTGAGAAACGATGGACGGATGGATCGGGATTCGTCTTGGCCCTGCACATCCCAGATCACGAGCCCCAAAGTGACACCGTCAACTTCGAGTTGCTTGTGGTCGATCTTGACACCGACCGTCGAGAGATAATCGTCGCTGAACATTGCATCGACGTACCGACGAGTGAGGCTGGTCTTGCCAACGCCCGCTCCTCCGAGCATGCAGATTTTCTTGCGAATCATCAGCTGCTGAGCCTAATAACGCCGAACACGATCACCGCGATGACAACCACAAAGAGGATGAACATCAGGATCGGCTTCGCCTTCGACGCTGCCTTCGAAGCAGGGTCAGGAGCAAGGGCGCGTAGATCGCCGAGAGTTGGCTCGATCTCTCGGAATGGGGTTGCGTCACCCTGATAGAGCGAAAGGGCTTCAGAGTGAGTGCGGTGGATCTCCTCGAGGCGCTGCTGCATCGCCGGGCGAATCTCGCTGGTGACGACACCGCGGGTAACGACCGCGAGCACCGCATGGGGGCCACCCTCGACAAGCACCGTCACATCACCGACGCGAAGATCTCGCAGCCCATCCGACTCTGTGGCCCCGAACGCATCTTGGACGAACGAAGTAAGGGCGTCGAGCATGCCGGACACCATGTCGGCTTCGCCCTCATCTCCGTCGAGTCGGGCCGACACCGCAAGCGGGAGACCGGTCTCTCGATGCAGCAGGTAGACGTGCGAGATCTGAAACCCAGCGCCGGAGTCTTTGGGGTTGAATGTGAAGAGGTCGGCGATCAGTTTTCGGATGGCTGGGCCGAGCACCGGGAACAACGCCTCGGCCATGACCTCAGGGTCCTCACGGATCGATTGATACATGGCGAGCTCGACCTCGGGAGACAACGCCATGGGTGTTCCCAGACGCTCACGCTCGAGCTCGACTGAGCGAGACAGCACCCCGGCGACCTGTTTGGCGCGTTGATCTTCATCGTCGAACCTTCGCTCGGCGGCGGCAAGCTTCGTCTCGAGCATCTCAACGCGCCGACGCAGGGCGTCGATCTCGGAAGGTGACGCGGCGCGGAGCAGCGTCCGCAACTCAGCGACGCCGTCGCCCGGGCCGTCAGCGTCGATCACGTCGCCTACATCACTCAGGGTCGGGGTTCGCCAGGTGGTCGTCGACACGATCGGCTGCATCACGCAAGATCCGGCTGAGGACCTCGCGGTCAACAGCGGAGCCGTCGAGCCGTTCGTTGACCTTGGCGACTTCGTCGTCGACACGGCTTCCCAGATCATCGACCTGAGCGATTGCATCCGCCCGCAGTTCGGCAACGGCCGCAGAGCTGTTGGCTCGGTCCTCGTCGGCGCGATCACGTTGACCGTCGAGTTCGGTCGAGAGGCTGGCCCGTTCGTGCGTAGCGAGCCGTGCAGATTCGAGGCGAGCGGCGCGCTCTTCAGCCAGCTCTGACTTCAGGACTTCAATCTCACTTCGCAACGATTGGTTGCTGTTCTCGAGATCGGCGAGAACCTGCTGGACCTTTTGGCCAAGAAGCGCCTCGTGCTCGTTGAATCGCTCGTCGATCCGCCGGGCGTGGTCGCCCAGGAGGATGCCCTGAATCCGGCCCAGGTCGCCAGCGGCGAACCCGAGTTCGGTTGGGTCGCCCTCTCGGCGACCCTCATTGGATGCACTCTGACTGCCATCGTCTGGCTGTGCTTCCTGCTCAGTCGTCTGCTCGCTCACAACAGCGCATCGCTTTCGGCCACGGTTGTCCCCAACCCGTTTTCCAACATCATCTCAACGAACCGCACCGTAGCCGTTTGGTCGCGAGGGAACAGGGTTTGTGGGATGTTCGACTCTACAACTAGGGCAAGAACACAACGCTCTGTGATTTAGTCGCTACGGTCAGTGGGAAGCGCAAGCAAACCGAGACGCTGGGCGTTCAGCACAGCCTTGAGCTGGGAGTCAGCATTCAGCTTGGCAAGGATCTCTTTGATGTGATCCCGGACCGTGTGGATGCTCAACGAGAGGTCAGCAGCAATCTCAACCGCTCGGCGCCCTTCACCGAGGAGAAGTAACACGCTCATCTCACGAGGGCTCAGCTGCAATTCGACCTCTTCGGCCGCTCCAGAACCAAGTGGCTGGCCAGCAATCTGACGCCGCATCAAATCGACGAGGTCTCGCATCGGGGTCGACTTGGAGACGACCTCGAGATTGTCGATGTCGCGAGCGGCCGTGATCACGCTTGGCGTCGGCCAACCCGTCAACAGCATGATTGGCGTGCGGGTGCCGGTGGCACGAAGTGCGGTCGCTGACTCCAGCCCGGTCGGACCATTTCGAATGTGATAATCCGAGACGATCAGCGCAGGCTTGTGCCGGTCCTGCAAGTCGACAAGCGGCTCAGTTCCCGGCGAGGTCGCGACACAGATCAGATCATTGGACAGCGACAGAGCAAGCCCCATGGCTTCGGCGAACGCCGTGTGATCGTCGACAATGATCACAGGTCGCTTAGCGATGGTGCCTTCAGACATGGTGGGGACGGTACTCACTACGAACAACCGGTGGAGCTTCTCCCCCACATTTGGGGGGTCAATATGTCACAGTTTCCCCAGAAATAGCCGAAAAGTGGGATCCAGGCATCCGCTACTGCCGCTTCCAGAGGTAACCAAGACGGCATCTATGTCCTCGGGTGACATTGGGGCTCGCGATGATCACACCTGAGGAACCGGGCGCGACTCGGCCGGCGACGTTTCGCGTACCACAGCAGATGTCCTCAATCCGCAAGGGTCGGCGTTGTGGGAGGATGGTCAGCTGTGACCCCTACGAATCGACGAATGCACGCAGGCGCGCCCGCCAAAGCGTTCGGAATCGTCCGCACCCTCGCTCTCGCATTAGGTCTGCTCGCCCTCTTTGCCCTGCCCGCGCTCGCCCAGTCGGGCGAGGCAGCCGCCGACCTCGAACTCACCGTACTTTCCGCCATCGTGCTCGGACTGGTCGAGGGCTTGACGGAGTACTTGCCGGTGAGCTCCACCGGTCACCTTCTCGTGGCCAACGAGTTGATGGGCTTGAACGTGAGCGAGGAAGCCGAGAACTTGCTCGATGCGTATGCCATCGGGATTCAGGCGGGGGCCATCCTCGCCGTCTTCGTTGTGTACCGAGACCGCATCAAGCAGATGGTCGACGGCTTGCTCGGACGGAGCGACGAGGGGCGCCAAATCCTGATTGCTTTGGTTGTTTCGTTCGTGCCAACCGCCATCATCGCCGTCGTTCTCTTTGAGGCCTTCCGCGAGTACATCTTCGGGCCGGTGCCGATCGCCGTCGCCTGGATCGTTGGCGGTGTTGCCATTCTCGCCCTCACCCGAATCGGCTTTTTCGATCGAGCCGGAGCCGAACTCGGTTCGATCACCGCGAAGCAGGCAGCGTTGATCGGCGTGATGCAGACCGCAGCTGTATGGCCCGGCACCAGCCGATCACTGGTCACCATCATCGCCGGCATCCTCGTCGGGATGAGCCTGCGGGCAGCCGTCGAGTACAGCTTTCTGCTCGGCCTCGTCACGCTCAGCGCAGCCACGGTGTTTGCTGGTCTGAAAGACGGCCCCGAGCTGGTCAGCGAGTTCGGATTCGTCACGCCGCTCATTGGGCTTGTCGTTGCGTTCGTGTCGGCAGTCTTGGCCGTGCGGTGGATGGTGTCGTGGCTGAACGATCGCGGCTTTGATGTCTTCGGTTGGTACCGAATCGCGGCTGGCATCGCGCTGCTGATCCTGGTTGGCGCCGGCACCGTGAACGCCTGAGCGCCAAGCCCCGATGAGCGAGTTTCACGACGACACCCAACTGCATCGTCGCGACGATCAATCACCTGCTGGCGAGCAGCAGACGGGAATCGCATTCGACGTCGCGATCAGCAACCGCTGGGCTGTCGGGCCCGGTGCCAATGGCGGCTACGTGGCTGGCCTGATGGCGCGAGGCATCATCGAGAGCCTCAGCGAGTTACTGCCCGACGCCGAAGGTCTCATTCGGTCGATGACCTCGCACTACCTTCGCCCACCGAGTCCGGGGCCGGCCGTGCTCGTCGTACAACCAGTGCGCTTGGGGCGGGCTGTCTCGATCATCGATTCGACGTTGTGGCGGGACAACAAGATGCTCTCGACTGCCCGAGCGGTTGTCGGGCCGGCCCGGGAAGGCACGGTTGAGTTCACCGACCGAAACGCGCCGCAGTTCCCACACCCCGACACGATCGAGCGTGAGGCGTGGGACAATCCGAACTTCGTCCGCGCTCGCTACGACACGCGCTACGTCGTCGGCCGACCGAGCGACCACTTCAGCGGTGCAGACACAGACGTCGCCGAAGTTGCGGGGTGGATACGAACCGGCGACCACACCCCGGTCGACGCTGCGTTGGCCATTGCCCTGACCGATTCGTGGATACCTGCGGTGATGGTCCGGTCCGGGTTCGAGGACAAGGTGCTGAACACACTCGATCTCACGTCGCACCTGTTCCATTCGTTCGAACCCCCGGTCGACGACTGGATCGCCGTCCGCAACCGAACGTCGGTGTCGCGCGACGGCTACGCCGACATCGACACCGAGCTCTGGTCGACCGATGGTGTACTGTTGGGCCAGGGTCGTCAGCTCGGTTTGCTACTCCCCCGGCCGGACCCCGCAACGCTCGGCGGCTAACCGACCGCCGCTAACTGCTGCTCAACCGATCACGACCGGCAGTTCGCGTGGTCCACGGATCTGCCCGGCCGACCATCGCGTGGTGTCTGGCTCGGCAAGGGTGAACTCTGGAAGACGCTTGAGCCACTCTTCGAGCGCGATGCGAAGTTCCATCCTGGCCAAGTTCGAGCCGATGCAGCGGTGGATGCCGAGCCCGAAGGCCGAGTGCCGATTGCGTGATCGATCGATCACGAACTCATCGGCTTGCTCGAACACCTCGGGATCTCGATTGGCCGCCGGGAACGGCAGCAGCACCCAATCTTCCTGCTTCATCGGACAACCCCCGAAGTCGACATCTTTGGCAACGAGGCGAGCCATGGTGACCGGGGCGTAGAACCGGAGAAATTCTTCGACGGCGGTATCCATCAACTCCGGTTCGTTCACGAGCCTCCGCCGATCGTCGGCATGGGCTGCGAGATGCCACAGGCTGGCGCCGATGGCCGACCAAGTCGTGTCGATACCGGCGATGAGGAGCAGGGCGACGGTGCCGCGAACGTGCTCGGGTTCGAGCTTGTTGCCGTCGAGTTCGAGACTGAGCATGTAGTCGATCAGATCGCCTCGCTTCGTCTCGGCTTGATCGTGTTCGGCAATGACTTGGTCGAGGTAGTAGTCGAGAGACTCTTCTTCGGGGATCTCATCGTCCAACGATGGATTCTCGATGATGCGATGGATGAAGCCACGGAAGATGTCGCCGTCTTCCTTCGGCACACCAAGCATGTCGGCGATCACCATCACTGGAATGTGCTGGGCGTACTGCTGAGCGGCATCAACCACCCCCTCGCCATCCTGCAGGCCCGACACGATGTCGTCGATCAGGTCGTTGCAGATCTCGCGAGTCGACGCCTCCCACGGGGCAACCATCTTCGGGGTGAAGCCTGGAAGCAACAGCCGACGAGCGATGGCATGGAACGGCGGATCCGACGTGATCGGCGGAGCCTCACCAACTGGGGCGTTGTCGCCTGGACGTTCGGGCGAAACGACCACTCCACGCGACGTGAAGTGCTCGGTGTCGGCAGCGATCGCGGCGACGTCTTCGTGCCGCACGGGCAACCAGGTGCCACCGAACGCCTCGCTGTGAGCGATCGGACAACGCTCTCGCAGATCGTCCCAGATCTCTGGAGCTCGAGCCCCGTACTCCGGGTCGGTGTGATCAAACTCAGTTGCCCAATCGACACTCGGTGAGCCTTGCGCAGCAGAACCAGCCATGGCTGACAGCGTAAGGCAACGTGCCGTTGCACTTCATCATTTCCCCCGCTGATCGACACGAGCAATGTTGATAACCGATCAATGGGCGCTGTGAATAGGAACGCTTGCTGGCGGGTTCCACTCCCATGGCCGACCTGACCCCCCGCTGGCTTCCCGTCGTTGTTGTGTTCGCGCTCACGGCATCGGCCTGCTCAGCCCTGCTCGGCCCCGACATCGAGACGGCCGCCGAAGAAGCGGGAACCACAGACGTCGAAGACAACACGCCGTTGTTCAATCCACTCGACACGGCGGCACCATTCTCACTCGACGGCGGTGTCGAGTCTGGCAACACCAGCGACATCGTCGTGACAAACAGTGATGGCATCGGCGCCACCGACGGTTCGGTGCAACGAGCAGCCGCAATCTGGCCAACCGATTGGAGCCGTGTCACCGTCGACCCAATGAGCATCGCTGTCGGTCTTGGCGGCTCGGACACACGGGACGGTATTCCGCCGATTGATCGGCCACTGTTTGAAACCGTCACGCAGACCAGCAAGTGGATCTCTGCCGATGAGCCAGGCGCACTCGTTCGGGTTGACGGCGAAGCTCGCTTCTACCCTCTGGCGATCCTGACCCGCCACGAGATCGTCAACGATCGTTTCGGCGACGTTCCCGTCGCCGTGACGTACTGTCCGCTCTGCAATACGGCGCTGGCCTTCGATCGTCGTGTCGACGGCCAAGTCCTGAGGTTCGGCGTCTCTGGCCTCCTACGTCAGAGTGACCTCGTCATGTGGGACGACCAGACGAACTCGCTCTGGCAACAGATCACCGGTCGAGGCATCGTCGGAGAGTTTGCCGGCACACAACTCGAGCTCGTGAGCACCGCCATCGTCTCGTTCGGGCAATTTGCCGAGGACTTTCCAGACGGGCTGAGCCTGTCGCGCGAAACCGGCTTCTCGATTGCCTACGGCGCCAACCCATACGAGGGCTACTCGAGTAGCAACGGCCCGATCGGTGCGTTCTTTGCAGGCGAAGCCGATCCTCGCCTCCCCGCACTCGAACGGGTCGTGGGCGTTTCGACCGGCGACCCCACCGAGCCAACAGACGCGGCGTACGCCTTTGCTCGCATCCAAACCGAACGAGCCATCAACGACGAGGTCGGCGACCAACCAGTTGTCATCCTCTGGTCGGGCGAAACAACCGACGCTCTCGACACATCGCGGATTGCAACGGGAGACCCGGTAGGTACTGCGGTCGCTCTCAACCCTGTTGTCAACGACGAACGCTTGACGTTCACGGCCAATGCCGACGGCACGTTCACTGACGACGAGACCGGGTCGATCTGGAGCGTGTTGGGCCGCGGCCTCGACGGCCCGCTTGCCGGCGAACAACTCGACACAGTGACCCACCGCAACGAGTTCTGGTTTGCGTGGGCTGCGTTCTTTCCGGACGGTGAGCTGCGCCAGTAGCTCGCTCTTTCTTCAGGCCACCCTCAACGTCGAACTGATACAAATGAAGTCGTCATGACACAAAACATGAATGCAGGCGAAAGTTCAGCAGCGACCGGCGCACCGCGCTACGACATCGTCGTCGTCGGTGGTGGGGCCGGAGGGCTGTCCGTCGCGGTCTCGTCCCAACGTTCCGGCTTGCCTCTCGTGCGGCTCGTTGAGCCGGGCGACGAGGTGGCCTTCGGGGAAATCGCATCGGAGAACCGCCTCGACATCGGCTACGGCGAGGAACTCGTTTCGATCGACACCGTGCCGGATGGCGACGACCTGATCGTGACGACGAATCGGTTGGCCTATCGCACTCGAGGCTGCGTCGTGGCTTTGCGCCCACCTGATGCCGCGACGGTGCCGCCATTGCCAGTCGCCGCATCGCTCGACGCTGAACCAAAGGAAACCACGCGAATCCACACCGACGTTGTTCCAGAAACAGTCGATGATCTCGACGTGTTGGTGGTTGGGACGACCGATCACGCCGTCGAACTCGCAGCTGAGGCCACCCGCCACGGGGCCAGGGTTGTCGTTGCGGCCGGCGGCATGGATCCGGCAAAGCTGTCTCCCGCTGCCGAGCACATGATCCGACGACTCGAGCGCGAGCGGAAGCTGACGGTGCTGTATCGATCAGTCCCCGATCAGATCGGAGACGACGGCGGCTTCCCCATGGCGTACTTCGACGACCGTCGAACGCCGGACCTTGAGTTCGATCACGTCGTCTTCGCAACACCACGTCAGGCGATCACCCAGGCCGATGCTGGCATCACCGACGCCGCTGCGGCCACCGGGCGCGTGTGGATCCTGGGGGATGCCACCGAAGACGCTGAAGGCAACGTTCCGCTGGCGCCGGGTGCTGAGATCGGTCTACGCATCGCCGAGGCGGCGTTCCCCGATCTCGAGCTCACCCAGCCACTGTCGAGCGTGCGTCGACGGGCCCGCAACGAGAGCGCCCTCGAAGAACTCCGCGAGGAGCACTACAACGCCACCATCACCAAGTTCGAGCCCACCCACTCCGACCTGTGGGTGCTGCGGGTCAAGCCAGACAGCGGCGGCACGTCATACGTACCAGGCCAGTACGCCTCACTCGGTCTCGGCTTTTGGGAAGACCGCATCGACGACGCAACCGACAACGATCTCGACAAGCGTTGGGACAAGCTGATTCGTCGGTCGTATTCGATCTCGAATCGCATGTTCGACGAGCACGGCTACTTGGCCAACCAGTCAGACGAAGGCTCGCTCGAGTTCTACATCGTGTTGGTGCAGCCCAGTGAGACCAACGTCCCCGCGTTGACACCACGCCTGGCCCTCAAGCGACCCGGCGATCGCATCTACCTCGGCCCCAAAGTTGCAGGCCGCTACACACTCGCTGACGTTGACGACCCCACTACCACCATTGTGTTCCTGTCGACCGGTACGGGCGAGGCCCCCCACAACGGAATGGTGATCGAGTTGCTGCGGAAGGGTCACGTTGGCCCCATCGTGTCTGCGGTGTCTGTTCGCCAATGGAGTGACCTCGGCTATCGAGACAAGCACCGCCAACTCGAGGCCCGCTACCCGAACTACCACTATCTCCCCCTCCCGACTCGAGAGTCCGATGTACCGAAGCAGTACATCCAAGACGCCATTACCAACGACCTGTTCGGTTCAGAGTTCGGCGTCGAGCTCGACCCTGCGAACACGCACGTGTTCTTGTGCGGCAACCCCTCGATGATCGGGCTCCCGGAAGGCGAAGGCGACGACGCCGCATTTCCCGAAACAACAGGCGTTGTCGAGATCTTGACCCAACGTGGTTTCGAGCTCGACAGACGAAACAACCCGGGCAACATCCACTACGAGGAGTACTGGTAACCGCCGTTCGCTGACTGGTCAGTTGATGGTTGGGAGGGTGAAGCCGACGATGGCGCCTGGACCCGGATCCGCGCTCTCGACGAACGTCTGTCCGCCGTGGGCCTCGACGATCTTGGCGACAATGGCCAGACCGAGGCCAGAGCCCGGCTCGGCCCGTGCGGCGTCACTGCGATAGAACCGACCGAAGATCTTGGTTCTCTCCGACTCCGGGATGCCGGGGCCACGATCGGCCACGGCAACCGTGCCACTGCTCACCCGAACGTCGATGGGCGCATCGGCCGGTCCGTACTTGACGGCGTTGCCAATGATGTTGCCGAGGGCTCGCCGAAGTGCCTCGCGATCGCCGGACACCTTCGTTGGCTCGCCAGTGATCTTGATCGGGTTCGAACTGCGCCGCTGTTCATCCGCCACCGCTTCGTGGGCGACGTCGAGAAGGTCGAGTTCAACGTGGGGCGCCGACTCACGGTCATCCGTTGCGAGCTCGATGATCTCAGTGAAGAGTTTGCTGAGCTGACGTAGCTCCCCCTTGATGCCAGCAAGAATCTCCGTCCGATCGTCGACGGGGAGGTCGGGGGCGACCGACAACAGGTCGACATTGGCCGTCACGCTGGTGAGCGGGGTGCGCAGCTCGTGGGCCGCGTCCTGAATGAGTTGCTGCTGCTGATCGCGACTGTCGGCCAACGCTCCAAGCATGTCGTCGAAGCTCGCTGCGAGTCGACCGATTTCGTCGTCTCTTCCCTCGACGCCGATCGATGTGGACAGATCTCGTGTGGCCGCAACCCGCTCGGCGGAGGCCGACAGATCGCGCAGGGGAAGGAGCGACCGACGGGCCAGCAACCATCCGAGGGCTGCTCCGATGATCGCCAGCGGCACGCTCACCAGAAGCAGTCGGTTGCGGATGAGACGGATGAGGATCGAGGAGTCCTCGAGCGAGCGAGCCACCTGCACGGCTCCCCCTCGGTCAACGGCGACAGTGATCATGCGGTAGCGCACACCGTCGATCTCGACGGTCCGAAGGTCAGATCGACCGCCCTTGGCTGCAAGCTCGAGATCGTTGCGGCTGATCGGCAATTCGACGTCTGTCGAACCAAGGACGCGGCCAGCCGGTCCGATGGCCTGCACGATCGAATCCGCATCGGCCGCAAGTAGCAGACCTCGATCACCGCGACGGTTCCCGCCTCGATCAGGGCCTGAACGAACACCATCCGCGATCTCTGTGCTTCGCTCTCGCAAGAATCTGTCCGTGTCGTCGCCAACCTGGCGAGTGGTCGACACGATCGCCACGAACGTGGTGAGAACCACCGTGAGAAACACGAGCGCGGCAAACGCAACGGCCAGGCGCGCGGCGAGGGACGAGCGAATCACGAAACGGGTTCGCGAATCACGAAACCCACGCCCCGAACCGTCTCGATCATTCGGGGTCGGTCACCGTCCTCGAGCTTTCGACGCAGATAACCGATGTGGACGTCGAGCGACCGCGACGACGACCCGAAGTCGTAACCCCAGATGCGGTCATACATGACCGCCCGCTCGAGCACGATGCCTTCATTGCGCATCAAGAGGTGGAGGATCTCGAACTCAGTTCGGGTGAGTTCAATGCGTTCGCCGTCTCGCAGCACTTCGTGCCGTCGAGGATCGAGACGGAGGTCGCCGACTCGTGTCGGCGATTCATCATCGGAATCAGCCACCCGTCGTAGCAGCGCTCGAAGTCGGGCCAAGAGCTCATCGAGCTCGAACGGCTTGGCCAGATAGTCGTCGGCACCAGCATCGAGACCGGCGACTCGATCCTGGGTTTCGTGTCGAGCGGTGAGCATCAGGATCGGTGTGCGGTCACCGCGACTGCGCACCTTGCGGCACACGTCGAGGCCATCGACGAACGGCATCATGACGTCGAGCACCATGAGGTCAACCTCGTGTTCGACGACCGCTTCGAGTGCCGCCGCACCGTCGTTGACCGCCAACACTTCGTAACCCTCGTAGCTGAGGATGCGAACGAGCGCAGTACGAATCTCGGGATCGTCTTCGGCCACGAGGACTTTGACGTCTGTCTCTCCGGTGGTCATCGGGACTCCATATCAGCACGCATTACCTCAACAAGCGTGGCTGCGGGCGGCAGAACGTCGCGATCACCAGCGCGGCAGCTGCGAGCCGAAACCGATCTGCGCTTGACGAATCAGCCGTCTGCGTTTGCTCGGCGCTCGCCGGGCACACGCTCGACTCGCTCGGCGATGCGCTCGGAACGGCGCTCGAAGCGGTCGGCCGCTTCTTCTTCGGTCAGTCGGCCGTTTTCGACTGCGCTGTCGAGACGCTCCTCGAGAGCCGAGATCAACGCGTCGACCACGGTGCTGGAAGCAACGCCATTGTCTTCGGCAACGTCGGCCACTGAGTTGCCTTGACGCACCTCTGATCGCAACTCAACGAGTGTGATGCCAATCGTGTCTGCGATCAAGGAACCGATGCGGGCCCGGCGCTCGCTACGGCGCTGACGACGATCGCTGCGATCGCGTTGCTCTTCATCGGCGGAGTCGTCTTGGACTGGTTCAGTCTGGGCTGGTTCAGTCTGGGCGGCGGCGATTCCGGCGGACCCGAGGAGCATCGCAATGCTCATGGCGACGGCGGCGCCTACGTTGCGGGCGTTGGTCTTGGGGCTCTCAGCTGGCGACTGGGTTTCATTCGTCATGTCGGTGACTCCTTCAGAATCTTTGATGGAACCAACCATCGACGGCGTCTGTCAGCACTGTCGCGCCAATGTGACAAGGTTTTGACAAGATCGCCCGAAACCCCTCTCTCTCTCTCAGGCGAACCAGGCCGCTGCGATGAGTTCGAGCGAACGGATCCGCTCCTGCAAGCTGTGCGTAGCCACATAAAGCATCAGCTCGCTTGCCCCGGTCGCAGCCGCGAGATCCTCGAGCCCCTCCACGACCTCCGCGGCTGTTCCAATGATGGCGTTGCTCGGCATCGCAGCAGCGTGCTCCCACGCCGGATGGGCTTGGGCCTCGTCTGGCGGCAGCAGCGGGAATAGTTGACCCGTGCGCAGACCAAACTTCCGGAGTTTGCTCGGGCTTGACAACCACTCGGCTTCATCGGTGGTCGGCGCCGCGATGGTGGCAGCAGAGACGATGGCGTAGGGCTCGTCGAGAGCAGGAGATGGTTTGAAGTTGTCGTGGTAGATCTCGACCGCATGCAAGGTGCCGCCCATGTCGAAGTGATTGGCGAACACAAACGGAATGCCCAACATGCCGGCGAGTTGCGGGCTGAAAGCCGATGAGCCGAGCAGCAACACTTGGGGATAGCTGGCCGGTTCGGGAGTGGCGTTGAAGTGCCGCCACAGTCCTTCCTCGGTACGCACATCGCCGAGTAACGCCATCACGTCGAGCAGGTTGCGCGGGAACTCCTCAGACAAGTCCTCGGTGGTCCGGCGCAGCGCGAACGCGGTCGCTTGATCAGATCCCGGCGCTCGACCAACGCCAAGGTCGATGCGGCCGGGGTGGAGGGCCTCGAGCAACGCAAACTGCTCGGCCACAGCAAGCGGTGCGTGGTTGGGCAGCATCACGCCGCCGGAACCGACCTTGATCCGTTCGGTGTTCGAGGCCACATGGGCCATCAAGACCGACGGCGTTGTGCTGGCAACCGTGGCCATGTTGTGGTGCTCGGCCACCCAGAACCGCGAGAATCCGAGCTCATCGGCCTTCTTGGCAAAGGCCGTGGTGTCGGCCAATGCATCGGCACTGGTTGCGCCCTCGGCAACCATCGCAAGGTCGAGCACCGAGAGCGGCATCGCCGCTTGCGAACCTGATGGTGGCGAATCCGACCGGCTGGCTTCGAGCTCGATGTTGGCCATCGAGAAACGCTACACGGCTACCGCCGATTGCCCCTGATTGGGGCGATCCCAAGAAGTACGGTGCTGCATGGACGGAATCATCACGCTCGTTGTGATCGGGGTTGTCGGGCTGGCCATCTGGTACGTCAGAGTCAAGAAGGTGACCGAAGCGTGGGACGCAGCGGCTCAACAGATGAACTTTCAACGCGTTGGCGTCACGCTGACGAGTGCGGGAACGATCGTTGGTGAGCGCCAGGGAGTGCGCCTCACCATTGGCCGCCACACCAAGCGCCGAAGTAACAGAAGTGAAGTCTTCGTCCGCTACTTCGCAGAGTTTCCGGCGCTCGGACCCCCGGTCGAGCTCACGAAACAACATGCGTTCTCGTTCGTGAACCGCGTGTTCGGCCAGGACGACGTCCTGATCGGCGATCCTGGATTCGACGAGAGGGTGGTGATCGATACCAACGTTCCCGAGGCCGTGAACGCCTTCCTCAGCCCAAGCCGCAAGATGGCCATTCTCAACTTGTTCGAAAACAACTCCGACGCCAAAGTGACCGAGCGGTCGCTGACCGTTGATGTGCGGGGTACTCACTCGTCGGTGGAGCAGATGGTGTCGATGTCGAGGTGGGCCATTGACTTCTCGCTCTTCCTGAGCGCGCCGAACGACGTCGACATCGCATTGCAGAACCAAGCCAACGGCAATCTCGGTCAAGCCGTCGAGCAACTGCACGAGATCAACGCTGCGCCTGGGCCGGAGGGCCCCAACTCGTTCACGCAGTTGCTCGAAGCCGAAGGCCACATGGCCATGGGCAACGGCGCAGCGGCAGCAGAGATTCTCGACCAGATGGACGTGACGGCAAACAACGAAGCAGCCGGACTCCGCGAAGTTGCGCACCGGCATCCACAACCTCCGCTCCCACCGACCTCGCATGCCGCGCCTGTCCAAGCCAACGTCGAAGCTCCCGCTGAACCAGCTGCCGCTGCTCCCGGCATCAACCTCGATCAGGCTGCGGTGATCGCCGATCTCTTCAGCTCTCACCGCACCGGCTACGAGGTCGAAGAACACTTCCTCGACAACTACGTCGGCCACCAGGTGACATGGTCGGGCCCGGTCACCCGCTCGATGACGTACCGCTTCGATTCCGACTTCGAAGGCGAGGGCCTGAAGGTCAACATCGAGCTCGGCACCCTCGACAACGGACAGCTCATCAGCAACACGATCACGGCCGTTGTGCAGCTCGAAGACCACAACGAGGTGGAGCGCGACGAACACATCACGATCTACGGAACCCTCCACCGAGTCGACCGCTACATGCGGAACATCTACGTTCGAGAGGCCGAGATCATCTGAGGAGGCCGGCCCATGGACGTTGCCAGCGATGACCCAACGAGTGTCACCGAGTTTCTTCCCGCGCCGACCAGCGATCTTCGAATCGCCCCCTTTCTTGATGCGATCGCGGCTCAGGCTGCCGAGGCGGATGCAACGAGAACGATCGATTCGTCGCTGATTGCCGCGCTCAAGACATCAGATGTCATGCGGCTCTCCGCCACCAAAGACCTGGGCGGGGTCGAGGCTTCGATGGTCGACATCGGGCGTGAACTCGGCGCAGTGTCGGCTCGCTGCCCGAGCCTGGCGTGGGCGCTGTGGAACCACGTCTGTGTCTTCCACCTGTTTGTGGGGTCGCTCGGCCCAGACCACGCCGACTTCTTGTCCGACATCGTCGAGGCACGAGAGTGGGTGTCGTTTCCCGCTGGCGCTGGATCGGGAGCCCACGGCACGATCGACGGCGACGTTGTGCGGCTCAACGGCAAGGCCACGTGGGCCACGGGGGCTCGCTACGGCGACTGGTGTGGCGTTGTGTTCGCGGTGGCCGAAGACGGCGAGATCGTGCGACCTGTCGATCTGCGTTTCACCATGACCCGCAACGACAGCCCGGGTGTCCGTATCAACCCGACGTGGGACGGCTCGGGCCTGCGAGCTTCGGCCACCGACGACATCCACTACGACAACGCCGAGGTTCCGCTCGACCGTTGCGTCTCGTGGTTTGGGGCCAACCGGGCCGAGTCGTTACGAACCGTTCCGGTGGTCAGCCATCGCTACCGGGAGGATTGGGTCGGGCTTTCCGATCTGTGGCTCGGCTGGATGGCCGCCGCCATTGTGCGTGAGTGCCTCATCGACGCCTGCGCCGCAGTGCGCGAGCGTCGCGTGATCATGGGCGCAGCGATGGTCGAGCGCCCGACAGTACAGATCAACATCGGCCGAGCGCTGTCGCTCACCGCAGCAGCCCAAGCAGCCATCGCCGAAGCAACAGCCGAGGTCGATCGCCGCATCGAGGCTGAGAAAGTGCCGGACACCGCCGACTACTACCGCCAGCAAGCCATCGTCTCAATGGCCGTCGATCAGCTCCAAGAAGCCATGGACCTACTCACTCGATCACAAGGTGGCACGGCGCTGCGAGAAGGGGCCGACTTCGACCGGCGAGCTCGCGACTTCCGCGCCATGCCGTTGCACATCAACGTGCATCAAGATCGCGTCACCCATCAAGTCGGCCGACTTGGACTCGGCATCGAACTCGCTCCCTTCTGACACATCCCGAAATCCACCAGCTGACGCCTGACCACTCCTGCCTGCGAAGATGTCGTGATGAGTCCTCGCAGCGAACAACTCGGTATCGGTCTTGGCTTCGCTGGTGGCACCACGCAGCGAACCATCGACAGCGTGCGAGACGGCGTGGCGTGGGCCGCCGACGTTGGCTTCGACAGTTATTGGCTGTCGTATCTCGTTGGCGTCGATCCTCTCGTAGCGCTGGCCGTGGTCGCCCCGGATGTGCCGGACATCGAACTCGGCACGTCGGTGGTGCCAACCGTTGGCCGTCACCCAATTGCGATGGCGCAGTTGGCCCGCACCACCCAGCAGGCTTGCAACGGGCGCTTCACCCTCGGAGTTGGGCCGTCGCACCAACCGGTGGTCGAGGCCATGTACGGCGAACCGTGGGCCAAGCCGGTCGAGCGCACCAGCGAATACCTCGAAGCTCTCATCGCCCTGTGCGACGGCAACCAAGCTCAGGTCGACGGCAATCAGGTGAAGGCGCACACCACCCTTGATGTCCCGAGCGAGCCTGTTCCAGTGGTGCTTGCCGCTCTCGGACCCAAGATGCTCGAACTCGCAGGGCGCACCGCTGCCGGCACCCACGTCGGCCAGACCGGACCACGCACGATCGCCGAGCACACCGCGCCGACGATCAACGCAGCCGCCGAAACGGCTGGGCGTCCGAAGCCCCGCATCATTGCCCTCGTGAACCTGTGTGTCACCGACGACCCCGACGGCGCCCGCGGCGCCGCAGCCGAAGGAGCCGGCTGGTACGCCGCCCTTCCGTCGTACCGAGCCATGCTCGATCGCGAAGGCATCACCGACCCAACCGATCTACTGCTGTTCGGCTCGATCGATGAGATCGCAAGCGGCCTCGAGCGCTACGTCGAGGCTGGGGTCACCGATCTGCGGCTCGGCGTCATGGCCCGCAACGACGAGGAGCGAGAGGCCACGCACGAAGCACTTGCCGGCTGGCTGGCGACAACGGGTTAGACAGCAGACAGCGTCTCAATCGACCTGCACGGTGATCGTCACCTCTGCGGTGTCGCCGATGTCGATCTTCTCCGCGACCCGCACGGCCTTCTTGATCGGCAACACGAAGCTCTCGGCGTTCTTGCCGCCAAACACAGACGTCTTCCACTGCGTCTCACCGATACGCACCTTGACGGGAACTGACCCTGCACTACGCCGACTCGGGACGAACTCCCGGATGTCTTCGGTCTCATCGATCGGCACATCGACGAACCGAATCGACGGGTTGGACTCCCACGGGTAGAGCTCGGCAGTGAAGGTGAAGACGAGCTCCATGCCGGGCTACCTCAGCGGCGAACGTCGGCTGGCAGATACACCTCAGCGTCGTCTGGCGGCAACGGCTCGTTGCCCAAGATGAGATCGGCAGCCTTCTCGGCCACCATCATCGTTGGTGCGTAAATGTTGCCGTTGGTGACGATCGGCAGCACTGATGCATCGACCACCCGCAAACCCTCGGTGCCATGCACTCGCATCGTCGCCGGGTCGACAACGGCCATGTCGTCTGTGCCCATCTTCGCCGTGCATGACGGGTGCAGCGCGGTCTCTGAGTCCTTCGCGACCCAGTCCATGATCTCTTGATCGGTCTCGACCGATGGCCCTGGCGAGATCTCGCCGGCGTTGAACCGGTCGAAGGCCGGTTGGGTGAGGATGCGCCGGGTGGTTCGCACCGCCTCGATCCACTCCCGGCGATCCTTCTCGGTCGACAGGTAGTTGAAGATCACGGCCGGCTTCTTGCGAGGATCGGTCGACGTGATCTTGACCGTGCCCTTCGAATCTGAGTACATCGGGCCAACGTGCACCTGATAGCCGTGGCTGATCTTGCCTGCTTCGGTGCGAGGTGATGAGCCGTCGTAGCGAATCGCGATGGGCAAGAAGTGGTACATCAGGTTGGGATAGGGCTCGTCTGGGTTGCTCTTGACGAACGCCCCGGCTTCGAAGTGATTGGTGGCTGCGGGCCCCTTACGGAAGAGCCACTGCAATCCGATCCAGGGCGCACGCCACTTGGCCAGGTGGGGTTGCATCGACACCGGCTCTTTGCAGGCGTATTGAATGTAGACCTCGAGATGATCCTGCATGTTCTCGCCGACCCCCGGCAGGTCAGCCACCACATCGATGCCGAGCCCTTCGAGGTGAGCACGCTCCCCCACGCCAGACAGCTGCAGTAACTGCGGCGTGTTGAAGGCACCACCGCACGAGATGATCTCGGATCCCCGAATGACCGACGTGTTCCGACCCTGGCGGACTTCGACGCCAACGACCCGGTTGCCCTCGAAGATGATCTTGTTGGCGTGGGCGCGGGTGACCAGATCGAGGTTTGGCCGATCAAGCACCGGATGGAGGTAGGCGCGAGCTGCGCTGAGCCGACGGCCGCGGCGAACGTTCTTGTCGAAGGCGGCGAACCCCTCTTGGCGGTATCCGTTCACATCATCGGTGCGCCGGAAGCCGGCCTGTTGGCCCGCTTGTAACCACGCCTCAAACAGCGGCGTCGCAGCTGGGCCGCGCTCAAGCTGAAGCGGGCCCTCGCCGCCTCGCCAATCGTCTGGACCAGCCAGGCAGTTCTCCATGCGCTTGAAGTACGGCAGGCAGTGGGCGTAGTTCCACTGCTCCATTCCGTCCTCGAGGGCCCACTTCTCATAGTCGGCCGGATTGCCTCGTTGGAAGATCATGCCGTTGATGCTCGACGAACCGCCGAGCACCTTCCCGCGAGCGTGATAGACCCGGCGACCGTCCATGAACGGCTCAGGCTCCGACTCGTATTTCCAGTCGTAGAAACGGCTGCCGATCGGGTAGGCCAAGGCCGCGGGCATGTGAATGAACACGTCCCACTTGAAGTCAGTACGACCCGCTTCGAGCACCAGAACCTTGTTGGCCGGATCTGTGCTCAGTCGGTTGGCCAGCGCACAACCAGCCGAGCCACCACCCACGATGATGAAGTCGTAGTGTTTGTCGGGAAGCGCCATGCCGCAAGGGTAAGCCGACAACGTGCGGTCGGCGAGAGCCTGCCGCCAGGCGGACAACGAGGGGCATACTGCCGATGTGCCGTACCAGGAGCCAGAGTTTGCGCCGTGGGACGGTCGCCGGGTCCCGATGACGTTCATCTCGGGCTATCTCGGCGCCGGCAAGACCACCATGATCAACGAGCTGCTCGCAACGGCCGATCGGCCGATCGCCGTGCTCGTCAACGACGTTGGCGCCATCAACATCGATGCCCGCTTGATCCGTCGCCGACACGGCGACACCATCGAACTCACCGATGGTTGCGTGTGCTGCAGCCTGAGCGATGGCTTCGGAGCTGCGATTGACCAGATCCGAGCACGCCCCGAGCCGCCGGATCACTTGGTGGTCGAGTTATCCGGCGTTGCCGACCCGAGCAGGGTGTTGCCGTGGTCTCGCACCGTCGGTTTCATGCTCGACGGCGTCGTCACCCTGGTTGACGTTGATCAGTTCGGCGACCGGATGGCTGAGTCGATACCTGCACACACCATCGAGGCGCAGATCAGCGCGGCCGATCTCGTACTGCTGACAAAGACCGATCTCGTTTCATCCGCCACGCGCTCCGATGTCGAACGAACGATCGGCGCGATGGCCCCGCACACACCCGTGCTCTCTGAGCCGACGACCTCGGCGGCGGCATTGCTCAACTTGGGTGGCCGCCGCGGTGCTGAGTCCGCTGAGTTGCCAGCCCCGACGCTGTTCGACCGTCACGTCACCGAGCGGGTCACGATCCCAGCTGACACCGATCGTGTGGCGCTCAAGAAATTGATCGACGAACTGCCAAGCGACGTTGTGCGGGCGAAGGGTATGTGTGTGGATCAAGACGGCGGAGCCTGGTTGGCTCAAGTTGTCGGTCGTCGACGAGCCGTGAGTGAGTTGCCGGTGGCCGAAGCGCCAGCAGACGGCGCCGGCTTTGGCGAACTCGTCGTGATCCGGCTTCCGAACTGAGCCGTTCGCCTCGCTTTCGCGCTCTCCCAGTAGTGCGAACGGATCAACCTGTGCCATGAAGCTAGCTCCTTGTTTAAGGATCTACCTTCAGTTGCCGACGCTCAGTCACGGACCATTTCTACCTTCCGATGTACGCCGAGAGCGAGGGAACCGTGCAAGCAACTGAGCCAACCATCAACACGAGCCAAGGTGAACAGAACCACGAGTCGGCTCTGCTGAGTTCGTTCTTGCGTTCTGCGCGCGAGGAAACCAACTTCACGATCGAGCAAGCAGCTGCAGACGCACACATCGAGTCGGAACGTTTGGCTCGCATCGAGATCGGCGCAGCGTCGCCAACCTCTGAAGAGCTCGATGCGCTGTGCGAGGCCTATGGCTGCGATATTGACTCGACGCCGGCCAGCGCCACGTTCCTTCCTCAGTTGCCGTCACGCGCTCACCGCAACGGAGAGTGGTTCATGATTGGACCCGTCATCGTTTCGCTCGAGGACGCAACGACAAACGGAGAGATCCTCGATGCCGTTGGCCGTGCCATCCGACGCCTCCGCAGCCTCGGCGATGATGCCGCCGTCCACCCGCGAGCGAGCGAGCTGCCGCTGATCGCGAGCGTGCTCGATCTCGAATGCGAAGGCCTACCCATCGCCATCACCCAGTCGCTTCGCCTCAGCGTGGTCAAGAGCTATGAGCTCGTGGATGCCATGCGAGGCTCGCTCGATCCCGAAAGCCAGGTACCTCCACGCTGAGGGACCGTGCTGGTACCGCAAGCAACACCATGGTTCTTGTCCACTCCAAGCAAGAAGGAAACACGAACCATGAAGAAGCTCACCACCGCCGTCATCTCCCTCCTCGCCGCCCTCGCAGCGTTCACCACCTCAGGCGCAGCAGAAATCGCTGGCAACGGCGGCGACTACATCTGAGTCTGACGGGCGGGCTCATCAGCGGGCCCGCCATTCACAGAGTGCGCCGTCTACAGAACCGTCGATTGCGAGCCGCGCACCCGCTCGAGTGTTGACTCCAGCCAGGATGCCGGGGGCTCGTGTTCGTCCATCAGGTAGTTGAGCAGTGTCTCAGCACGCCGTTGCAGGTCGGCACGAGCAACGATGACACGATCGTCGTACAGCTCAGCAGGCATGAGTGGCCCGGCATAGACGTCGAGCGCCGAAACGGCTGCCTGACGGGCACCACTGGGATCGGTCTGCCGGCGAGCATCGACCAAATTGGCTTGCGCTCGGAACTTCGCGACGTCTGTGGTGACCCGAGGGCCAAGCTCGACAACATCGCCACCGCGAAGGATTGCGTCATTGCCGAGGGCCTCTCGGGCCTTCTTCACGACGTTCTTGAGCCGTCGTTGACCAAGTTCTAGATCGGCGTCTGGCCACAGATGGTCAACGACGACATCAACAACGGTGCGCCCACCCTCGATCGCAAGCAATGAGATCAGCTTGGTTGTCTTCCCAGGAGGAAGGGCAACCGGCGCTGTCCCGACAGAGACGGCAACTCCGCCGAGCAGACAGATCGACACATCTGCGTCGCTGAGCACGATCAGCTCACTCAGCTCCGGAGCGATGGCGTCGAACAGCTCACTCAAACCAAGTCGTGACGCTTCGTTTCGGACTGATTGAAGATTGATCCGTTCGGCGACGCCAGCGCGTCGATCGCTGAGTCCGAGCTCGAGTTCGATCGTCCAGCGTCGATCGTTTGGCACGTCGCCTCTGGCTTCGAGTGCGGACCATCGTTCCCATGCTTCGTGCACCTCACCCGCACGAGCGAGGACGATGATCTCTGCGAGGTTGAACTCGAGCTGGTTGGTGTCGGTTCGCTCGCGAACCTGGCCGAGGAGACTTCGGGCAAAGTCGAGATCGCCGAGTCGAGCGGCTTGCACCGCGATCTCACTGCAGAGAACCACGCCGGTGTCGGCGTCGAACATCTCTCCGAGGCACTCTTTCGCTCGTCGATACGAGCGCTTGAGGTTGTCGAGTGATCCTGCCATGCCGGCGGCGAGAGCTTCGCTCCAGTGCATGTAACCCTCGAGCCAGCCAATGCCCGAGTCGGCAACCGTGAAGCGAGCTTGCTCGATCGAGCGTTGGTAGGCCTCAAGGTCGGCGCAACATACATCGAACCTCGCTTTGAGATTGAGCGTCACTCCGTAGTCGTACGCTTGCACCACGGCGAGATCGGCCGCCCGTTCGAGTGTGGCCTGACCCTCCCGGTAGCGACCGAAGTGCCACAACGGTCCGGCGGCGCGGGTGCGCAAGGCGCGTGCCGCCGGCAATCGATCTTGGTGATAGGCCCACTCTGATGCGACCTCATCGAGGCGGTCAGAGGCAACCTGCACCACACTCACGTCGTCGGGGTGTTGTCCCATGACGCGAGCCTCAGCCTCACGAAGCATGGTTGCGAGCGGAGACGATCCATCGATCTGATTCCGCAGCTGCGACACCATCGAAGCAGCCTCGTCAGGATCGATCAGTCGATAGCGATACATGAGCAGCTCGATAGAAGCTTCGACGTAGAGCTCATCTCCTGGGTCAACCTCCTTGAGCACCGCTTCACAGATGTCAATTGCCGCCGAGGTCTCGCCAAGATTGCGGTGGACCCGGGCCTGTTTCAGCGCCAGGGCCGGGAATCGTCCTCGGTGATGCTCGATCACCCGCAAGACGGCTAACAGCTCACGCTGGCTCGACAGATCGAGCGCGTTTCCTGGCATGACGGCCAGCAGCCGTGCGACGTGATGGTCGAGGCCCGCATCAATGAGTGTCCGGCATGCAACCAGCAGGTTGCCATCGGCCAACATCACTGGCAGCAGCGACTCACCAACGATGGGATCGAGCGCGTGCTCTTCCATGAGCGCATCACGAACGGGGCGGCACAGCTGCATCAATCCGCCGGGAGTGCGGAACAATCCCGGGGCGTGAGGCAGAACGAGCTCGGCAAACCGGACGCCACCCACCGCTGCTGCGGCCGAATCGCTGAACACCTCGAAGTGCGCAAGCTGGGCCAGGTGACGCACATCGGCGGGGTCGAGGTGGGTCAGATACTCAGCGACAATACTTTGACGAAACGATGGGCTCGAGATGATCCGCACCAAATCACTCGGGCCAAGACCCGGTCTCCGAGATGTTTCAACGCACTGGTTGACCCACGCGGGCCAGCCGTCTCCCAGATCGACGACGAGTGCTGCGACAGAAGCATCAACTCGGATCCGAGCACCGCTCTCGAGAGCGTCGCGCACGTCGTCGACGTTTGCCCGCAACCGCTCAGCGTCGATGAGTACCGTCGGTATGTCTTCGCTGATGAGACCATTGCCTGGGCTGCCTTGGGGTAGGAGGACCACCGTTGACTTACCCACTCGGTGACGACGAACAACAACATCGCGCCACGGGCCCAGTCCGCGCCCGTAGGGGCCGACGATGACAGCCACGGTCGGGGCGACACACGCTGGGTCGTCCGGATCGCGCAACTCGACAACGGCGCCGAGCTGATCGCTGATTTGTTCGAGGAGCGCATCCGCTTCGAAGCCAACCCCCTGCTCGATGACGATCAGCCCGCAGTGGGCAAGAACCTCATCTCGTGTCTTCGCCCGAGAGCCGCGCATCTCAGCTGCTTCCGCGGGTACTTCGATCCGAGGTACCCGCAAGGTACCGAGGGGTTCGAAGCTCGGGGAGTCTGCTGGAATCAGAGAATTCAACCAGCACGAGAACTGGGGCGTCCATGATCAGGCCAAGGTACCAGAGCAGGCTGAGTTCCCTCATACTTGGGGTTCGACCGTCGATTACTCATATCAACGGTGTCCGGCTGGTGACATCACCTGACAACTTCTCGCTGACCGGTACGACGGCGTGGAGAACCGGTCTCCAGATGTTGATTGCCGATCTGGGCCAAGAGCCTGACCCACTCAGCGGTGAGGTGTGGCTGTACGACTGGGCATCCCGAGAACTCGAGCGCGAGGCCGTCCGTTGGACCGATGCCTCATCGATGCTCGAACAACTCCTCGTGTCCATCGGTCCGACGGCCCCAGAGCACGACATCTTGCGCAGTCAGATCTTCTGGGCCCAGTGGTCGCGCAACATCAGCGCGACCGTTCTCGCCATCAATAGCGGTACAGGTCAGCTCAGCGAAGACACCCATGAACTTGCGCAAGAGAGCTTGTTCATCGTCCGTGCCCACGGAGGACCCACCACACTGACCAGTGCCCTTGCTGAGATCGTCGCTCGTGGGCCGGGCGCCCCGCTTGACACACCGGTGTTCCGTCCGCTGTGCGCTCCGACCGAGCGAGTGCAGCTGACGGCATTGGTTGAATCGTCGATGACCGGCGACACGATCTGCACCGCAACCGAGGCCATCTTGCTCGACCAGCGTGAGCTCGCTGCCAACCCTGGACAGGCCAGATGGTGTCGTCACCACTCGAGGGGTGGACGAACAAGACCACACCCCCACAATCGGCTTGCGTCTCCCCCAGAGGGGTAACCCCCGCTGCCTCGCAAGCTCTCTCCGGCGGTTCGCCATCTCGCGGCAAGGGTGGCGAACCGCTCGGGTTTTCACCATGCCCGCTTATGCCGCGCCTGCTCCCTCCACTGTTGCGCCGAGCGGAATCGTTCGTGGGGCTCCGTTAAGCTCATCGATCGCGAAACCTGCAGCGGCCTTGTACTTCGCCATGAAGTCCTCGACCTCTTGACGCGGAATCACGTCGCTGATGTCGTCAAACACCCCGCCGCAGCGTTCGTCAACAAGACCGAGGATCCCAACGGGACCTGCTCCTCGGTTCCGCAGAACCAATGCGTTCATGGGTTCAAGTAGTTGGTCCTGAAAGGCGCTCAGTGCCTCTGGGCCGACACCGAACTCGACCAGTTTCGCTCCGAGCACGCGAGCGTCGACGACGGCCTGGCTCGCTCCGTTCGAACCAACCGGATACATCACGTGAGCGGCATCGCCGATGAGCGCCATGTGACCGTCAACCCACGAATCGACAGGGTCTCGGTCAACCATTGGATACTCGTAGACCGCCGACGCCGATCGCAGCATCTCGGGTATGTCGAGCCAGTCGAAGTTCCAGTCTTCGAACTGAGGCAAGAAATCATCGAGATCGGCTTTGCGATTCCAATCGGAGTCTCGCCAACCATCGGCAGGGTCGAAGGTGAGCTCCGCGATCAGGTTCTGGACTTGCAAACCAGTCTCCGGGTCGGGAGCGCTGATCGGGTAGTGCACGAACCTCTGATCGAGACCGCCGACCAGCGTGAAGGCCGATCCGCTACGAATCGGCTCGCCGAGCGCCGTGCATCTCCACAGCACCGCCCCGCCCCAGACCGGTGCACCCTGGTCTGGGTACAACTGGGCCCGAGTGGCTGAGTGCAAGCCGTCGGCTCCGATCAGCAGAGCACCATCCATCATGGTCGACGAGCCGTCGCGATGTTGCACCTTGACCCGCACACCGTCAGGCGTGTTCTCGTAGCCAACGACCCGATGATCGGTGAGGACGGCATCAGCTCCCAGCCGTTCATTCACTGCGCGGTACAGCATCATCTGCAACTCGCCCCGATGCACTGCCCACTGTGGCCAGTTGTAGCCGGCAAGCGTGCCTCTTGGTTCTGACCAGACGTCGTTGCCGTTCCGGCCGACCAACGCCCATTCGGTCGCTTCGATACCGATTTCGGGAAGGTGGTGAGCCAGACCCAAATCGTCGAGTTCGCGGATGGCATTCGGCTGCAGATTGATGCCGACGCCGAGTGGGGCAAGAGTACGTACCGACTCGAGCACGCGACACGGCACCCCAATCTCGTGACAAGTCAGGGCCATCGCCATGCCGGCGATGCCTCCGCCTGCGATCAGAATCGGCTTGTTCACGTCCACAACTCAGGCGGGCCGAAAGAAGCTGGCGAAAATCGGTTGACCTTGTTCGACCATGAAGTACCGGAGGGCTCTCTGTGGCTCAGGCGCAATCCGTGCAACGAGCTCGACCACTACACCGATACCGAAGAAGATCCTGGCAAGGTCGGTTGGCTCGATACCCCTCACGATCTCGAGCTCGGAACGAGCCGCGAGCGCTTCGAGGAACTTGCCTCGGGCGACGAACACCTCGGAGTAGGCGGGAACGATGATCGACGACCCAACCCACGAACCGAGCCACGGCAGAACGTCATTGAATGGACGGGTTGTCGCAACATACTCAGACGACGCAACCGAGGCTTCGGCGAGAAAGTGCTCCGCCAAGCTGTGCTCGCGTGATGGACCAGCGGCCTTGAACTCCAAGATGTCTTCGTAGAAGTCGTCGTCCATCGCGCGGCCAACGAGGCTGTCAGCTCGTTCAAGCAAGGCACGTTCGAATCCAGCCATCGACCCGAACTGTCGATAGAAGCCAGCAGTGCTGAGGCCGGTCTGGCTGAGCACGTCCCCGAGTTTCATTCCAAACCGAACGGGCACTCCGCCGCTCAGCAACAATCCTGCTGCGGCGGCGACGGCCTGCCCAAGGTTGCCCTCAACCGGCGGGCCGGGCGCTCGCAGTGGGGGGAGCACATCCACGTCACCGTCACGGACGGTGCCATCGGGGTCGGTATCGAAGAATTGGCAAAGCGCCTTGATCGTGAAGCGATCGTATGTCGGTTCGGCTGACGCGTCGTCGCTGACACGTCGCGCGAGCGAACTGCCGAGCAGCACGATCAGGAGCATGGAACGCATCGTCGAGCCCGTTGGACCGATGCGCTGGCCAAAAGTGTCGGCGACGGTCTCAAGAAACGGGACGAAACCATCGACGAGCTCATGACATGTCTGCACCACAGCCTGTCGAACACGATCATCGTCGAGAGACTCAAACCCGCTCAGCAGCAAACAAAGTGCCGGGTCATCGCTGAGCTCGTCGAGGCGGGCTCGCATCAGCGTCTCGACTGCGTCGGCGACTGACTCACGTTCTTTCAGTGACACACGTAAGGCTTCCCACACCGAGGGGCCTGGCGACGTGCCGAGCTGACGAATAGCGCTGGCGAACGCACGCGACCGAATCTCGTCCATATCTGCGGCCGCGGAGAGGATTGTGGATTTGGGAATCTCGGCGACGTCAGAAATCTGGTCCGCGGTAAGGAGTTCGACCGGATGCGGAAGTCGCCGCAACGAAGGATCGATCTTGTCGATAATCGCGTAACCGTCGGTCGATGCTTCGCTCACCATGACGGTGTCACGCCCTCGTACGCAGCCAGAACGTTCGGTCGAAATCTCGACTGGGAGTTCTCAGCGCATGTACCTAGCTTCGCGCTCGGGAGAATCTCTCGTAGATCGGATCTCGGTACAAATGAAAACATGCACGTGCCACCGATTAGCTACTTGCACCGATCCCCACGGGCAATCATCCACGCTCGGCGACGAGACGTCAAACGGGCGGGTTCTGCACGCCTACCTGAGCAACGCCGCCCATGAGCAATGGCACAAGGCGGCCGAGAGGCGCGGAGTCAGCGTGTCGGAGCTACTTGAGGCCGCCGCTTCACTGCTCGATCCGCGGCGGACGAGCGAACAGATCGCGGCCACCGTCGAGCGCGCACGTGCAATCGATCTTGCCCGCCGAAACCCAGACTGGGGCTCCAGGTAGCGCTTCCCCGCAACTTGCGTGCACGTGACCAGCCAGTCGAGGCCGCGGACCCGCAGGTTGCTCCTCGATCTGCGGGATGCGAAGGTGCACGATGCCGGTCGACGGAATGGTCAAGTCAGGTTTTGAACCTGTCCGCAAAGCGTTCGAGGAGAACTTCTCTCGCCGCAACGAGGTTGGCGCAGCCTGCGCTGCGGTGGTCGACAACGAACTTGTCGTTGATCTGTGGGGTGGCGAGGCAGATCCGGCAACCAACCGTGCTTGGGAGTCCGACACAATCGTCAACGTCTTCTCGACAACCAAAGGCGTGGCGTCGATGGCGGTGCTTCATGCCGGGTCCGTTGGACTGTTCAGCTTTGACGACCCCGTTGCCGAACACTGGCCCGAGTTCGCCGCGGGCGGCAAGGAGAACGTCACGGTTCGACAGCTTCTTGCTCACCAAGCCGGGCTCAGTGCCATCGATCAGAAGATCGACATGGCGGCGCTTGCCGACCCGGACAAGATGGCGGTTGCTCTTGCGGCCCAGGTGCCGGCGTGGGAGCCAGGAACCCGTCACGGCTACCACGGCATCAGTCTCGGCTGGTACGAGTCTGAACTCATTCGGCGAACTGATCCGCAGGGTCGCACCATCGGTCAGTACTTCCGCGACAACATCGCGGAGCCCCTTGGCTTGGACTTCTGGATCGGATTGCCCGATTCGGTGCCCGAGCACCGCATCGCCCGAGTCCAAGCTGACTGGTACCGAGTGAAGATGGTGGCGAACATCTCGAAGATGCCGAAGGACTTCGTGAAGGGCTTTCTCAACCCTCGGTCGCTCACCGCTCGGACCTTTGGCAACCCAGCGGCCCTCGGCAAGCCAGCGCGCTACAACGGGCCCGAGATGCGGCGGCTGGAGTTGCCTGCGGCCAACGGGCACGGAACCGCACGTGCGATTGCCACGGCCTATGGCGAGTTCGCTGCGGGTGGTGCTCGTTTGGGGATCACCCCAGAGGTGACGAGCGAAGTGTCCCGCGCCGCCGTCGAGCCCACCGAAGGCCGAGCCGATCTCGTGTTGTTCGACAACACTCGCTTCTCATTGGGCTACTGCAAGCCGTGGGACGGGTTTCCGTTTGGCACCCCGACCGCTTTCGGCACCCCGGGCGCTGGCGGCTCCCTCGGTTTTGCAGATCCGGAACGGAAGCTCGGGTTTGCCTACGTGATGAACCGGCTCGATTACCACATGTTTGATGACCCCCGAGAGCTCGCGCTGCGTGACGCAGTTGCGGAGTGCCTGTAGGTCGTCGCCTACCCGACTGGGGCTCCGTCGGAATAGGTCAGCAAGTAGCCGGCCGTCGTGTCGTCAACACCGGCGTGGCCAGGCGCTTCAACCAACTCGACATCGATGATGGTCTCCGTCAACACGATCGCCGCAAGGTAGCTGCCAGACGGCGATCCGTGGTTGCCGTCAGGAGAGAACAGCTCGATGTGGGGAGCGACCTGACGCACATAGCGCCACGTCTCCCCCACCGGCGCAACCTCGCCGTTATTGTCGGCCGCCATCGACTCGTACGCGAGCGACACCGCCGACTGCATTGCCTCGTAGGAACCGTGGCCCGTGTACGCACTGCCAGAGGCACGACCCCACGTTTGGTAGAAGACCACTTCGGCGCCGTGAGTCTGAGCGAGTCGAGCCAACGCAGCAGCGCTCGGTGCTGTTTCCCGCGGGAAGTCACTTGTGTGGGCAGGCTTTTCTGACTGCTCCTGCAACACCACGACGTCATACCCGCCCGTGGCTATCGCCTCGCGCAACTCGCCGTCGGCCGAGTGCTGCGCCAAGGTCCAGCCACCCGGGGCGAACATGTCGACCTCGAGCTTCGTCCCGTTTGCGTCGGCCAACGCCACAACAGTGCCTGGCACGTCGTTGGCATGGGTGTGGCTGTTGCCAACGAACAGAACTCGCATGTCTGGCTCGCCGCCACCCAGCGACGTCGCCGCAGAACAGCTCGACGCCACCAGCATGAGAACAGCCGCCACCAGGGCGGGCCGTCTCGAATGGGCGGGACGCTTCAGCATGCAGAAGGGTTCGGCAGAAATCAGCCTTCGGTTGACCTTTTGGCGAACACCCCCGCCGATTCCTATTCAGCGATTCCGGGACCGGCGGCCGCCAGCACCTCAGACCACGCAGCTTGATGGACGGCCGCGGCTTGCGGCGCACCCTCGCCATAGAGGTACAGCCACAGCGACAACGAGGTGACGCCACCCTGCCCTTCGGCGCACACGAACCCAGTTCCGGGTGCAGGTTCGGACACCTTGAAGATGGCTTGTGTGTCCGACGTGTGCGTCACAGTGGCGACGACCTTCGGTGCGCCATTGGCGGCGATCTCGATCGTGTCGCCAACGGTGGGCGAGGTGTCGAATCCGAACGCAGAAGCAGCTCTTGTCCACGCTGCGCCCGGAGCCTCCGCCCACATCGCCATCGGGAGCGACGCTGAACCCGCTTGCCCTGCAAAGTGCTCGCAGTGCTGTTGCAGGTTGAACATGAACATCTTCCAGCCCTCGGTCATGCCGTCGTACTGATCGTCCCACTCTTCGCCTGACCCGAACCCCGAGTTGACGAGTCGAACGATGCAGCTCGCTCCGTCCTTCGCTTCGACGAACCACTCGAAGGCAAGCCCCGGCCCGTCGTCGCCACCTCCGTATCCGAATCGATGCGGCGGCTCCCAGGCAGTGACCTTGCCGGTGACGTCCATACCCGGCCCGAAGCTTGCCGAAACCGAGCCACCCACGCCCGCCTCGATCTCGTGTGGCACGTACCACGACGTGATCCCCGGCCCGGTCGCGATCGCGGCCCAGACCTCGTCGGGGGTTCCGGCAACCTCGACTTCCATCTCGATCGATCTGTTGTCGGTCATGTTCCTGCCTTTGGTGTTGGGTGAGCCAGGACGACGAGGCGATGCCATCGGCCGTCCGACGAGGATTCATCGTGGTAGCGAGCGGCGAGCGTGGTAACTGCCTCGCTGAGGTCGGCGGTGAACGCGGCACGGTCGTCTGCAGACGCAAAGCGAAGATCGGCGTCGATCGACAGCGTCGCAACGGTCTTGCCCGCCTTGTCCGCACCGCGAAGCAGCCGCCCGACTTCGGCGATCGTCCGTCCCGCCAGGGCGACCAGATAGCGAGCTGACGTTCGGTCGACCTGGGCAGGGTCAACCGCAGCGACGCCCAAGACCTCCGGCGATACAGCAAACGAGCGGGCGGTCGCAACCACCACCCGTTCGGTCAACCCGCGCTTTGGTCGGTCTTCGACGAACCGAAGCAGCCCCAGCTCCTCAAGCGCTCGCACGTGATAGTTCACCTTCTGGCGGGCAAGCCCGAGCTCGGCCGCCACTGAACTCGCGGAGCCAGGTTCGGCCAACGCAGCCAAG
>CALJSB010000139.1 GCA_937976305.1 uncultured Acidimicrobiales bacterium | reverse complement strand
GCTGGGCAGCGATCGCAACCGCTCGTGGAGGTCGCCATAGGCGCAGAGCATGATGTCGGCCACGCCTCCTTGAATCGGTGCGTTGCGCCAGGCGTTGACCATGGCCGAGGCTCGGTCTTTCGCTGCTCGGCCCAGCACCCGGGACGCTGCATCAACTCCGAGCGCCCGGGCAATCGCATCGACGTACAGCACCCGCAGTGTCCGTTCCTCGAACAGCCGACCGATCTCGCCATCGCTGAGATCGGCGGCACCGGTGTCGAGGTCGAGGCTGTGCTCGGCGGCAAAGCTCGATCGCACGCTCATCAGATCGCTGCCGTTCGACCGGACGGCATCTGCGATGGCGACGAGGAAGAGCCGATCGAGGTGCAGGTTGAACTGTTGTCGCCGTCCGGACAGCGTTCGGCTGGCAAACGTGAAGATCGAGCCGTCGGGCAGCAGGGCAACTGGCGCCGAATACTGCAATAGCCAGCGGATCTCGTCGTGGAGTTGTTCGCGGCCAGTATCGAAACGGCCCGGGTGGAGGTCGAGAATCTCATCGGCGCTGGGCCAACGGTTTTCGTCTCGTCGGAACTTGCGACGAATCTCATCGACGGTTCGAAAACCGCGAGCCAAGCGAAGGGTGACCTCCCAGTCGATCCGACGGGTGTCCTCCGCGATGGCCCGGATCTCGGCGATGCGGTCCTCGGCCCACTTGGCGGTGCCGGGGTAGGTGCGTCGATATTGAGCGAGCAGATCGGTGGCCTCATCGACCGACGTTGGCGAGCCCTCGGCCGTGAGCGACCGGGCCAACGCCGATGCTCCGGTGCCATACGCAATGCCGAAGTTGAGCGCCTTGGCGATCTTGCGGAGGCGCTTGAAGCGTTCCGGATCTTCCACTCGCAGGGTGTCGGGGTCGACATCGAACATGCTCGCTGCGGTGCTCACGTGTACGTCGACGTCGGCGGCGAAGGCCTCGATCAGGGGCTGATCGTCGGCGACTTGGGCCAGATACCGCAGCTCGGCCTGGCTGAGGTCGGCGTAGACAAAGACTCGCTCGGCTTCGGGTGGCCGGACGTGGGGCAGCATGCGGGGTGTGAAGTTCTGGGCGTTGGGATTGCGGCTGGCAAGACGCCCGGTATTCGTGCCAACCACCTGCAGGTACTGCGGGCGGAGGCGGCCATCGTCGTGCAGGTGCTCGTGGATCGATTCGCCGTAGGTGCTGAGCGTCTTCGTGAACGATCGGTACTCGAGAAGCGCTTCGCTGAGATTTCCACCGATCTCGCGCAGCACGGCTGCGGTGACTGAATCGTTGTCGTCGAGGAGGCGGGCCTGGCGGAAGCGGCGGTTCGTCCAGCCCAACACTTCGGCTTCGGACCAACGGTTGAGCGCCGCTCTCACTTGTCGATCTGAGCCGGGATTCCACGACGGCTCCACTACGTCGTCGAAGAGCGTGCCCTGCCCGCCGCCGGTGAGCACGGCGAGTCGGCCGATCACCTGGCGTAGCTGGCCGTCCATCCGATCGAGCTCTGACTTCCAACCGGGCCAATCAAACGGCAGCCCGGTTCGCTCCATCTGATCGAGAAAGGGCCGGGCGTGCATCTCGATGTCGCTGATCGTGTCGAGGCCAGCATCGTGCAGTCCGTCGCGGATGGCGTCAGCAACCCAGAGCGTCTCGACCGCATCGGCGGCGGCGTAGGCGATCTGCTCGTCGGAGAGATCATCGAACGCGGTGTAAGACAGCTGAACCGTCCCCTTGCCCGTCGCAGTGAGCCCCAGATAGTGCTCGGTGGCCCAGGCGAGCCCGTGGTACCAGCTGACGCCGCTGCGACCCTGGTGAATGAGCGCATCACCGAGTTGGGCGTCCCACCACGTGAGGTGTGGGGTCGTGTCGCTCGACTGCCAGACAGCGGCATCGATCACCCGGGCATCGAAGTTGGCATTCCACGCATCGGCGGTGACACCGGTGAGGATCGGGCCGAGCAACGTCGGGTCGATATCGCGGGCATCGACCACGAACGATTGCGTATCGCCAGAACCCGAGCGTGTGGCGATCGACATGACTCGAAGCTCACGGGCCCGCGGGCCATCGATGGGAACTTCGGTGTCGATCGCCACACGCTCGGCGCTCACCAGTGCCTCTTCGAGCACCGACAACTGCGACGGATGGTTGATGAAGGTCGATCGGACCCCGGATGGATCTCGGGTCACCTCTCGACCCTACGGCGCCCCACTGACAGTGGCGAGCCCTCGCCCGCCGTCATCTGAACTACTCGTCTTCTTCGGAGCTGTCGTGTTCGGCTGGCGTGTCGTCATGCACATCGCCGGATCCGTCGTCGTGGGATTCGTCATGGGACTCGTCGAGCCCTGCATCGATCATGGCCGCTGCTGCCCCTTCGCTGGCTTCGACGAAGTCGACGCACGCTATCTTGTTGTCGATCAGTTCGACCGGGTGGACGACGAGGGCCACGGCCTCGAGGCCGACGATGTCGGCGTTCTCTGCGGTCATGAACCCATTGCCATCGCCATCAGAAGTGAAGGCAAGGTGCACCTCGTTCGGTGGCACCTCAGCGCCGCCAACCTCGAACTGATAGTGATCGCCACCGCCCGCCGCGCAGGTGTCGGCATGGAGGTGTGAGATGTAGTCGACATCTGGAATCAGCCCTGAGAGTTCGACGGTGACTGTGGTGCCAGCGCCGTGCCGGGCCACCCAGGCCGTTCCGCTGGTTGCGTCGTAGCCCTCGGGGCGGGTTTCCATGAGCTCGAAGCTGCCCGAAGCAAGCGCTGCTCCGACGACTTCGTCAGCTCGTGTTGCGGAGAGGTCACCCATGTTCATGTCTTCCATGCCCATGCCGGCCATCTCACCGTCTTCCATGTCCTCCATCTGGTCGGCTGTCTCGCCGTCGGCGTCGCTGTCCGCCGCTGAGGTTGAGTCTGCGTCGCTGCATGCGGCTGCAAGCAGGGCAACGGCCACGCCGAAGACGGCGGCGCGAACTGTTCGTTTGCTCATCTTGTTCTCCATACGTTGTGCCGAGCAGGCGCTCGGCGTCTCTGCTGTCTGAGGTGTTCTGGAGATTCAGATCAGACGTGGAGGTCCCCGGGCCACGAGGCGCAGGGGGAGCATGTTGATGGCGAACTGGGGGAGCGGGCGTCGAAGCTCGGCTCTGCGAGAAGGTGCCGCTCGGGTGGGGCGCTCGATGAGTGACTCGAGAACGGCGCTGCCCAATCGCAACAGCCGCAACGCCAGCCACGCCACGACGGGTTGGGCAATGAGTCCGGCGGCAACCGGAAGTGACCAAAGCGGTGTGCCGGTTTCGCCGACAAGCCGCTCACCGACTTCGAACGCGAGGTAGAGGGCCGACTGTGCACCTGCGAGGGTCCGCAGCGAAGGCAAGGCGGTCGATACTTCGGCTCCCTCGGTGCGGCGAACGATGTTGACCGCAAGTCGCCAGACCATGGCGACAACGGCGAGCAGCGCGACTGGCGCGGCCACTCCGAGGTAACCGTGCCCGAGCGTGTCGCGGTGGGTGAGGTAGCCGACTTCGTGCCCGAGGAGCGCACCCGAAATCGCGAGCGCGATCAGCCCCGGCGGAAGGTTGCGCACGGCTCGCCATGCGCTGTCGGGGGGACCGACCACGGTTGCAAGCCTAGAGGTGGGCGGGACCTAGCTGAGATCGAGCACCTCGACGACCGACACATGGAGCTTCGTGACGGGTGGCTTGTAGTCGCCGTAGGCGGCCTTGCGTTCGTCGCTTGCCTCATAGGTGGCAACGACCTCGTTGAACTCTTCGAGCGTGCCAGCGTGGCTTGTGGACCAAACGAACTGGCTGTTGTCGTGGTCGGCATAGGCCCAGTCGAGCGTGAGGCCGTACTGGGCTCGGGCCGGCACCAAGGCTTTGAACCATTCGGCGAATTCTGTGAGCTTGCCCGGTTCGATCTCGTAGCGGCGGAGTTGGGTCGTGGTCATGGGTCGACCCTATTGCGCAGATCCGATTGCTTCATTTTCGTCGCTCCAGATTGATAATGATAATGATTCCCAATATGGTGACCGCCATGAACCGCCGCCCCCGCCTCGTACTTGCTCTCGGTGCCCTCGTGCTCGTTGCTGCCTCATGTGGCGGCACCGACGACACGGCTGCCGGTGCCGGCGGAACCAGCATCGTGGTCACCACGAGCATCTGGGGCGACGTGGTCAGCAACGTTGTGTGTGACGGGTCAGCCGATGTCGTTGTGTTGATGAACGCAGGCGCCGACCCGCACAGCTACGAACCGTCGCTCTCTGATCGAGCCGATATGGACGCAGCGTCGCTTGTTGTCGCTAACGGACTCGGTCTTGAGGAGTTGCTGGAGGACACGCTCGATGCTGTCGAGTCTGACGGCACTCCTGTTTTTCGGTTTGGTGATCACATCGACACGCTCGCCATGGCTGAGGGCGACGAGCATGACGATCATGCCGATGAGGATGAGCACGGCGATCATGCCGACGAGGATGAGCACGGCGACGAGGATGAGCATGCTGGTGAGGACGAGCATGCTGGTGAGGACGAGCATGACGATCACGCCGATGAGGATGAGCACGGCGACGAGGATGAGCATGCTGATGAGGATGAGCATGACGATCACGCCGATGAGGATGAGCATGCTCACGACCACGGTGGGGAAGACCCACACCTCTGGTTTGATCCGACTCTGACGTCAGCGGCCCTTCCCGACCTCGCTGATGCGTTGGTGAGCTCGGCCGGACTCAATGAAGAGGCCATCGACGAGTGCGTGGCCGACTACCAGGCCGAACTCGCCGAGACCGATGAGGCAATCCTTGCCATGCTCCAAGACATCCCGGTTGAAGACCGCCTGCTCGTGACCGCCCACGATTCGTTCGGCTACTACGCCGAGCGATACGACTTCGAGGTCGTCGGCTCTGTCAGCCCGAGCACGTCAGGGCTTGCCGAGAGCAATCCGGGCCAGCTCGAGCTTCTTGCGGTGGCAGCAGAGGATCGCGGTGTGCAAGCGATCTTCGCCGAGGCGCAATCGTCGTCTGACGAAGCCGAACGGTTGGCCGAACGTCTCAGTGACATCGAACTCGTCATTCTCAACACCGGTTCGCTCGGCGAGTCCGGTGGAGACGCTGACACCTACGTCACGTTCCTCGAGACCAACACGCAGCTGATCGTCGACGCCCTCGGCTAGCTGGCGCTAACGAAATTCGATGCCCTGGTAGCCGCTGTCGGCGACTTCGGCGATTCGTTTGTGAAACTTCGGGGCGCCGCCATTGTAGACGAAGTGCCTGATGCTGTCGCCGTCCCGTCCCTCGATGTTCGAGTTGTGGCCGGTGAACCAGCCCTTGCCCTTTCGCATCAGCATGATCTTGTACATCTCGGCAACGTGCGCGCTCCATTCCGCGTCTGCTTCGGGAGTTGACTCGAAGCGGACGTAGTCATTGGCCCACACGTGGTCGAGAAGATCCATGCACCAGTTCACGCCGTGTTCGATCGCTCGCGGGAAATTCGAAGACGCCGAACTGCTTTGGGGGCCAGCCAGCATCAACAGGTTGGGGAAGCCGTTGATGAGTGTGCCGATGAAGGTCGAAGGCCCGTCGCTCCACTCGTCGCGAAGCTTGCGGTCGTCGACGCCGGTGATGTCCATGCGGTCGAAGGCACCGGTCACGGCGTCAAAGCCGGTTGCGTACACCAACACATCGAGGTCGTAGTGCTCGGCGGTGGTGCGGAGCCCTGTCTCGGTCATCTCCACGATCGGGTTCTCGCCGATGTCGACCAGTTCGACGTTGGGGCGGTTGTAGGCCTCGAGGTAGTTGGTTTCCATCGGCACACGCTGCATGCCGTAGCCGTGGTCCTTCGGAATCAGTTTCTCGGCGACCGCGGGGTCGTCGATTCGTTGCCGCATGCGGTTTGCGATGTACGCGGAGAACTCTGCGTTGGCGGCGTCGTCGATGAAGATCTCGGTGAAATTCTGGAGCCAGATGCCGAAGCCGGGCTCGTCGTAGAGCCGATCCCAAAGCGCTTCGCGCTCTTCTCGTGACACGTTGTAGAAGCCGCGCCGGTCGGGGCTGTGCTCGAACCCGCCGGGGGACCGTGCGCAGTCAGCAAAGATCTGGTCGTATCGGCTGCGAATGTCGTCCATCTCCTCTTCGGAGATGGGCCCGTTGTTGAGCGGCGAACTCCAGTTGGGTCGACGCTGGAACACCTTGAGATCACCGACCTTGTCGGCGATCTCGCCGATCACCTGGATGCCGGTTGCCCCGGTGCCAATCACGCCGACCTTCTTGTCGGACAATTCGAGCGGTTCCTCCGGCCAATGGAAGGTGTGGAAGGCCTGGCCCTTGAAGCGTTCCTTGCCGTCGATCCTCGGAAGCGTCGGCACGGAGAGCAGGCCGATGCCGGTGATCACGATTCGGGCGGTGAGGGTGACGGTGGGTCCTGAACTCGGGCCGTCCGGGTCGACAGCCTCCTTGACGTCGAGTTCCCAATGGCCGGCGTCATCATCCCAGCGCATCGCCTCGACTCGGCGGTTGAATTGCATGTACTGCCGCAGCTCGAACTTGTCAGCGACGAAGTTCAGGTATTTGAGGTTCTCGGGTTGTCCTGAGAAGCGCTCCTTCCAATGCCATTCGTCGAGTAGTTCTTGGGAGAACGAGAAACCATAGGTGTAGCTCTCGGAATCAAAGCGGGCACCGGGATAGCGGTTGAACCACCAGGTGCCTCCGAGGTCAGACGCCGCTTCGAGGACGGTGGCGTTCACACCGAGGTCGGTGAGCCGCTTGATCTGGTAGATGCCGCCGACGCCGGCGCCGATCACGATTGCTTCGTAGTCAGTCATGTGGCGGAAATCCCTCCATCGACGACAAACTCCGATCCGCTCGAATACGAGCTCTCGTCCGAGATCAGGTACAGAGCGAGCGCGGCAACCTCAGACGCTTCGGCGAGGCGTTTCAGCGGAACAATGCGTGCCATCTTGGCCCTCGCCTCATCGTTGCCGGGAAGCATCGTGGTATCGATGAAGCCGGGGTGCACCGAGTTCACGCGAATGCCGAGCGGCCCGAGCTCGTGGGCCGCGTTCTTGGTCATCCCGGTGACGGCAAACTTCGAGGCGCTGTATGCGAATGAACCCGGTGCGGCTCGGATGCCGGCCACCGACGACACGTTGACGATCGAACCGCCACCGTTCTCTGCCATGACGGTTGCTGCACCCTGCATGCCAAAGAACACGCTCATCACGTTGACGTCGAGCATGCGACGCAGATCTTCTTCGGAGGTATCGACCAGCCGGCTACGGGCGTAGATCGCAGCGTTGTTGACCAGGCCGTCGAGACGGCCGAACTGGTCGCCCACCACGCTCATGACTCGATCCCAGTCGGCCCCCGAGCTCACATCATGGGGGACAAACGTCGCGCCGACTTCGTCAGCGACGGCCCGTCCCTCTTCCTCTGTGATGTCCGTCAAGATCAGGTCGGCGCCCTCGGCGCTGAAGAGCCGGGCTTCTTCGGCGCCCTGTCCTCGAGCCGCCCCCGTGATCAACACACGCTTACCGTCGAGTCGTCCTGCCATGGCGCGAACCTAGTCGTCAGTCGCCATCTCA
>CALJSB010000138.1 GCA_937976305.1 uncultured Acidimicrobiales bacterium | reverse complement strand
GAGCTGGTCGTGCTCAACGAGGGTGGAGCCATGGAAGGCCACACGCCTCGAGGGTTCGCCGGCAGCGGTGTTGGCTTGTTTGCCGGTGACAATCTGAACAGCAACTTCCCCAACGACGACGGTGTGCAGATCTGGTTGACCTTCGATCTGCCACCCGAAGCGCAAGGCGCATCGTCCGTGGTGCTGGCCTCCGACGCCCTCGAGGTGCGGGGCGACCCGTTTGGCGCACTCGGTCAACTGCAAGCAGCCCCGGTGGCCTACGACGAGTTCAGCCCTGCCATCTTCTCGCTCGAACCCGACGGGGAGGAGATCACCTGTCCATTGCCGACCGACGCCAGCTTCACGTGCGACATCACCAGCTCAGTGCTCGACGATTTGGGAGACGGTCGAGTCCAACTGCGGCTGCGGTTCGAAGAGATCGGCGACGGAGACGGCGAGCAAGACCTTGCCCTGTTCTTTCTCACCGATTCGAACACCAATGAGCCCGGCATCTTCGAGCTGCGTCTGAACCCGTGACGAGTCTGGGTTTCGGGAACGAATCGTTGACCCGACTGGTTGCTACCTCATGGCGTTGACCAACAGACCGCTCGGTGTTGTCGCCGCGGTCGTTCTTCTTGGCGTGGCCCACGTCTGGGCGTTCACTGGATCTGAATCGACCGTGGCCGCGGTGCCAGGCGTTCAGGTATCACCCGATGGCGTCTACAACCCGGTGACGGCCGGTGAACAACTGCCTGAAGGCTTCCGCCAATTGCTGCCGCGAGACGCCATCCTTCCCGTCTACGAACCCGAGTTCGTGGGCGCCGAAGACGTGTTCTGGCCGCTCGAGACCCAGGTGATCGCGGTCGAGTTCGACGGCGACGCTCGGGCCTATCCCGTCAGTTTCCTCAACGGCCGAGAGATGGTGATCGACGACGTGGGTGACGTACCCATCGTCGTCACATGGTGACCGTTGTGCGCAACGGCGATGGTCCATCGCCGCTCGGTCAACGAACAGGAGCTTGTCTTTGGCGTGCATGGTGCGCTCTGGGGTAACGCCATGACGTGGTGGGACCACGACACGGGAAGCATCTGGAGCCAGCCCACTGGTGAAGCCATCGCTGGGCCTCGCAAAGGCGAAACCGTCGAGTTGTTGCCCTCCACGTTCACCACCTGGGGTGCGTGGGTGGAGGCTCACCCCGACACGCTCGCCCTCGCCGTCGAGGCAGGCGTGACCAGCTTCGATCTCGAAGAGTTCTTCATCGTCACCGACTTTGGTGCCCAGTCGGTTGCCTATCCCGTCGAGGCCATCCAAGAACGCGGTGTGATCAACGACGAGATCGAGACCTCGGCTGGTGATCTTCTGCCCGTCGCAGTGGTTGCGGACCCATCTGACCCACAACTCTGGGCGGTGTTCTCACGGCAGCTCGACGATCGCGTGCTTGAGCTGACGATCGAGGGCACGCTCCTCGTCGACAGCGAAACGGGCACAACGTGGGACCCTGTTCGTGGCATCGCCCTCGACGGACCCCTCGCGGGTGAAGTGCTCGACCACCTGCCAGCACTCACGTCGTTCCCCGACGACTACCCCACCTTCTGGCCAGACGGTGAGGTGTGGCAGCCGTGACCGCCCCGACGTACACCGCCCAAGATCGCGCCCTCCATCTGCTGCGGCTCCAGCCCGAGCGTTGGTTGTGGCTCGACGAGCGCCAGTCGTGGGTGTTCATTGGTGTTCCACTCGGCGTGTGGGTCGTGGCGACGTGGAACCGCTTCGGTGCGCTGTTCATCTCCGACCCACGCGACGCACTCGGATTCTTGCTCATCGGCCTCGATGGTTGGTTGTTCTCTGCTCTCGCCACGTGGGCCGGGGCGCGCTGGCTCAGCGGCAACGCAGAGCTCAGCCCGGTCAAAACGGTGAAGCTGCTCGGCTACGCCCACCTGCCGCTTCTCGTTGTGGGGTTGGGTTCAGCACTACTGCCCGGCCTGTTCGGGATCACGGGTGTGGTGCGTCCGTTTGCCTGGATCGCCGCCGTGATCTGGATGCCCGCCATGTTGACCGTCGGTGTGCACGCAGTGTCGCGCCTGCCGATTGCCAGGTCGGCTGCCGTGGTGCTGCCGGTGCACCTGGTCTGGCTCGCCATCATCGGCCGTTGGGCTCTCAGCCAGATCGGCCACGTGCTGTAGAAAGCACACCTGGCCTGCCGCTAGCGGGATTCCCTCTCGTTGGTCCACGTCAGCCGGGCGCGTCCGCGGACGCGCTCGTTGGCGTGTGCGTTTCGAACGTCGTTTCTCGATGGCTAGGGTCGAACTACGTTCGACCTGCAGCAGTTGAGATCGGGTCTCCTGCGAGAAGCATCGAACACGCCGAAGTCTGGCGTCTGGACGAGGAGTCCCTGAGCAAAGCAAGTCGCGCGTCCGCGGACGCGTCTTCGGGAGACCGATGGGCTCGTATTGCCGAGCTCGATCGAGCCGGGACTCTGGCGGATGTGCACCGCCAACGCACAAGACGAACTCTGTGTGCAGTTCGTCATCAGCTAGAGAACATCCTGCTTCATCGCTGCACAGTTGTTGCTCGCTGAGCTAGAAGAAGTTCATCCGATCCTCGGGGAGCAGATGTGGCAGGTCAGAAATATTGGGTCAGTGGGTCTCGATGCGTGTGACGCATGCGCCAGTTGGGTGGGAGTGCATCTTTTGGATGGCTGCGATTTGTTCGCTGCGTACCCCTGCTGCGTTCTTGGAGCAGATCAAGGAAGCAGTAGAGGACTAGCGGCTCCCACGGCGTTCAGTTGGGCAAGGTTGGTGAGATCTGGGGCTCATGGCGAGATCCGATGTTGCGTTGCCGAGGCCGGAGCGAACGCGAGTCAAACTTCGTCGTTCGAGAAGGCGACCGTCCAGGGTCATGTGCTACTCAGTGTTGATGGCGCCGCGACTGGAATACGCACCGGCGGGGTGTTGATCGTTACCCGCCTCTCGAACTTCAAGGCGGGCCTTCGGGCTGCTCATGCGGTTCTCTTGGCTGCCCTGGTTGCGGGATGCACCTCGGCGGCGGTTGAGCCAACGAACTCGGCTGCTGGCGGTTCATCCGTTGAGGAGGTCGGTGCTGCTGAAGAGGCCGGCACCACACAGGCGCCTGCCCGCCCCTTTGAGCCGTTGCCGCCGGAGATAGAGGCGATCCTTGCCAATCCGATTGTGGGAGAGAAGAACGAGGGGATGCGAGGCGCACTTCTCTTTGAGACCGAGGACAATGCTGGCTGGATTGTGGAGACCGATTCTGACGTTGCTTGCTACATCGGGGTCGAGCGATACGAGGAGGCGATGCCCGATGTGTCGGTAGCGGATTTGTCGTTTGACGAGCTGATCTCATTCTCGAGCTGTGGCGATCGGTCGGTTCTTGAGAATGAGGGTGTGGTGTCGATTGATCAGACGCCGAACCGCACGCTTGCCGTTTTCATTCTCCCGCCCGCCTATTGGGCCGAAAGCTGGGAAGCAGAGTTGGTTCTTCCCGTGAAGGGCTACGAGTTACTCGAGAGGACTTCGCGTTCGGTGACGTATGAGCGTGACGCGTCTCCTGGCGACGAAGGCGAAGTGGCGGTTCTAGAGATCAGCTGTGAATGCGGCGACATGACAATGACGCTTGGACTGCGCTGAGCACTCACTCGTTCTCGTTGAGCAGCGGACCCGACCCGGCAATGCAGCTGATAGATCAGCTCGCAAGCTCGCCTCGGCGTTGGGTGTGGCAAGCTCGACGGGTGTCGTTGAACCCTCGGAGCCAGTATGAGACTGAGAGCAACCTGCGTGCTCGGCAGCGGTTCTGGGAAAGTCAAAGGCCGAGGTTCGACTTCTTCGGGTGGGCACTCGGTCTCGCTGATCTTCGGGACTCACAAGACGGGCTTGTCTTGGACGTTGGGTGTGGCAACGGTGCCTACCTGACCGAACTCACCTCTCTCGGACACCGAGCAGCCGGTATTGATCTCTCGTTCGGCATGTTGAGTGCCGCACGATCCGCAGGTCAGCCGCTCGTCAATGCAGATGTCGCTCGGTTGCCGTTCTCAAACGAGTCGTTCGCCACAGTCCTGGCTCCGCACATGCTCTACCACGTCGAAGATCGACCCACCGCGGCACGTGAGCTGCGTCGAGTGCTCCGGCCCGGTGGGACGTGTGTGGTGGTGACAAACGGCCGTGAACACATGGGTGCTCTGCGCAAGCTGATCGAAGAAGCAGTCAGAACCGAGACCCCCGACTGGGAGATGCGGAACCCGTCGACGCATGTGTTCTCGCTCGAGAACGGCGCAGAGGTTCTTCGCCAAGCGTTCGCCGATGTTTCATTGGTTGTGCCCGAGGATCCACCGACAGTGGTCTTGACCGATGGCCAGATTGCTGCGGACTACGTCGCAAGCATCGCCGATCACTATCAACACCAAACAGACCTTCCATGGGCTGACGTTGTCGAACACGTCCGACGTCGAGTCGAAGAGACGATCGGTGAGGAAGGAGAGTTCCGGGTATCGGGTGTCTCGGGGGCGTTCGTCTGCCGCTAGCGATCTCTGCCGAGCTATTCGTCGTCTTCGCCCGGTTCGGCGTCTCCGAAGAGTGCCTCGCCCACGTCTTCCGCTGCTGCCTTCTGCATGGTCGGCGTCACGTGGCTGTATAAGTCCATGAAGAGTCTTGTGTCTTCGTGACCGAGACGTTCGGCCCCAACCTTTGGGTGCACACCGCGCTCGAGAAGGAGGGTTGCGGACGTGTGCCGGAATCCGTGTGCGGTGAGGCGTGGTACGTCGGCTTTGTCTGTGAGGTCACCGGCAAGCCTTGATAGGTAGGTGGGGTGAAACGGTTTGCCGTCGGGCCAACAGAACACGTACTGATCAGCTGATTCCCCTTGCTCCGCTGCTTGAGAGCGCTGGTGTTCCCGAAGGATCTCGACGGTTGCCGGGTCGATGTCAACGGTGCGGGTCGAGCCGGCGGACTTCCCCTCGGAAGGGAGCACTTTGCCGCCGACGACAGTCACGAACTCGTTGACTCGCACGAGGCCTTTGTCAAGGTCGACGTTCTCCCACGTCAACGCGGTGACCTCTCCGATTCTGAGTCCGCTGACCAACATGAACGCCCACAACGGGTAGAGGCGGTCACCTTCTTGCAACGCCAGGAACCGGCGAGCCTCGTCTGGTGTCCAGTGTCGGGGTTTGCTCTTGCGGTTCTTTGGCCGGGGGACTCCTTGGAGTGGGTTCCGATCGATCTCACCGGTCGCAAGAGCTTGATGGCATCCCAGATTGCCTCGAACGGCAAGGTTGGGCGGTTTCGGGATTTCCACAGGACTCTGATCCAGCGCTCGTCGACACTGATAGCGACGGACTCGAGGACGGAGAAGAACTGGTTTTGCAAACAATCACGACGATCTCTGATGCGCTCCAGTTCTACGACCCAGTCACGCTCGCAGATCTCATGAGTCTCGGCGGCGAGATCCCAGAGATAGACCCGCAAACCTCTATCGCTCTTCCGTTCAGCAATCCACGAACGAGGAACTCAGACGGCGATCCGATCGTCGGGCCACCGTTTGCGACTACGCAGTTTGTCTTCGACGATGCCCTAGAGGCCAACGAAGGTACCGATGCGTTCGTCGTCGACACAGATGGCGATCAAGTGCGCGACGGCGAAGAAGTTGCAGTCGGCACAGATCCACTCCGGGCAGACGACAGCTCAGAAACGTCTGTGGCAGCATGTATTCGATCGGGCGCAAACCTCTTTATTGAGGGGCAGGCCGTTGAAGTTGATGGTCGGACACTCGAGGGTTGCGAACGGGTTGAGACCCACTGCCTCGAGACCATGGTTCTTCGCCTTGAGATATCAGTAGGTGATCCGCGTATCAACGCTGACATTTGCAGCGTTCGCAAGGATGAGACCGGAGCGATCACTCTGGGGGATGTACTTGCCGCAACGACAGGTTCAGTTGAGGTGTTGTCGGTCCGTCTCTCCGGGGACTCCGAGATTGAGCAGTATCGATCGGGGGCGGACCGGACCGGCCTTGCGTTACTCCGCGTTAACCGTCCGCCATTCGGAAGCAGTCCGGAACAGACGGTGTCGACGATTGTGTCGGTTTCCGAAGGATCTCGGTCGTTCAACGTTTCTGCCGGAACTCTTCGGCTTGATCGATTTGACCTGGCGTTGATTGAGTTGCTTCCTCAGATCTTCGCGGTTTCGGAAGATGCTGGGATCGATCCAGTTTCAATGGCAACGATCATTCGTCACGAGGGGGGCGAGTACCTGAGGAACAGCGACGCACGCGACCTGGTGCTGCTGCGATGGGCGACGCTCGACCTTGGGCCGTTGTCGCAAGACACCATTGGTATCGGGCAACTCAGCGCAACCACCACGCTAAATAACTATGAGGGACCGCTGATGAATGTGAATGGACTCGGCGGATTCGTTCCGCCGGCCTTGCAGGGCGATGTCGACCGGTATCTTGATGCCGAAGGCCGAACAGTGCCCGTGTTCGGGATCGGCGATGTTCCGGAGCGGATCGTATTGCTGTCCACAGTAGAAACAGCTCTGCCACACGTTGCCTTGACGATATTCACCCAACGGTTCTTCGGCGGTAACAAGTTGGGGATCTTCGATGACACGACGGCGACGACGAACGAGAGGCGCCGTGACTTCTTGCTCTACGGCGACATTGACTTGGCCGGTGGCGTTTTGGGTGCAGGGGACATTCCGGTGTGGCGTGATCTTGATTGGGAGATACCGCTGTCGAACACTCTTCCTCCAACCCTCGATCCCAGAGTGAATCAGTTGAGTGGCGAGACGTTAGGCCGGTATCGGTTTTTCGAGATCAGCGAGGAACGGACTGATCGAGCCGTTCTCTGTTTCCTGAACACGGCTGTTTGCGAACAGTGAGACGATGGCTCTTTGCCGGTGTTGTGCTGGTGCTGCTCGTTTTGGGCTACGGGTTTCGATTGCTTTGGGTCTCAAGTGATGACGAGCGCTTTTCCGAAGAGGAGATGTTGGCGAAGTTGGGTGAACCGCTGCCGGGCGGGACAGCGGCTGCCTTTGAGGGTCTCGGTTTTGAGGTTCTTGCGGTGAGGCTGAGCGCGACACCTGATTTCGTTATCGAGCAGGTCTATCTGGACTCGTCTGGAACTGGTTGTGGTTCGGACGGCAGTTGTGTTGTGGATGTGTTTCTCACGGAGGAGTGGCACACAGATATTCGATTGCTTGAGGACGACGTTGTTGGCTTCGGGGTTGACGGGTGTGATGCGTCGATGGAGCGTCTCGATGAGGAGAAGGCGGATCAGGTTCGTCGTCGGGGTGGTGAGTTCGCGGAGGTGAAAGTCGGCGACTGGGAGGTTGACGTAGTTTGCTTCTCACCCCCACCGCGATAGGCGGTTGTCCAGTCGCTGACCTGTAGCGGAGGGTCGGGTTGCAACCCGGGTCGACCAGCCCTGGAGCAGGCAGCGAAATGATCCGTGACGCGCCGTCAGCTAGGGTGCGCCGATGGGTGACGAAACGGTCAAAAGATCATCGGGGGCTCCGCTCGCAGGGCGGAAACTGTTCGTTGATCCGGCGGCGTCAGATCGTGAGATCGTGGGCGAGTTGATTCAGCGGGCTGGTGGTGTTGTTACCAACGAACTTGGCGGTGACATCTATGCAGTCGTGACGCCGGACATCACGTCCGGCCCGGCCGCAGAGCACGCTGAGCGGGTCGGCCTGCCCCTGCTCACCCCGACCGCTGCGGTCACCCAGATCGTTGAAGAACTTGAGCGGGCCTCGGCGGTCGAAGCTGTCGTCTCGGTCACCGGTCTGGAGCCCGAGATCACTCTGCCTTCGGCGCCTTCACCACCGCCCGCCAACCTGATCCCACCTGCTGCGGCGCAACCGCACCGGCCCCCAGCTCCCCCTCCACAAACGTTTGCGCCACCGGCACCCCAACCCGCTGGACCTGCAGGCATGCCCATGGCGCCAGCTGGCTACGGAATGCCGACGGCGGGACCGACCACAGCGGGAGGGTCTCCAGCGCTGCAGTACGCCATCGCTTCGTATGCGGCGCAGGGGTTCCACCTCGAAGTCAATAACGGTCAACAGGCGGTCATGGCCAAACCTGCTCGTGTCAACCACGCCGCCTATTTCCTGATTGGGATCTTCACGTGCGGTTTGGTTTGGCTGCTTTGGCTGTTGGCCGCTGTCACCGCCAAGGACACGCGAGTGATCCTTACCGCCATGCCCGATGGCCAAATCGACGCGCAATTCCGGCACGGGAAATAGCTACCGGCCACTTCCACCGGACGTTCGATTGCACGCTCCGATTGGCATGAGCGAGGCGCTCGCTACGGTTTTCACGTGGATGTGCCCGTCGTGACAGGTCGGTTTCCTGGAAGCGTGCCTTCGGTTGCTGAGTCGACTGAGGCGATTCGAGCTTTGATGAGCCGTCAGGGCGCCCCGTACGGGCGGCGGCTGATGCCCGAGCCGTTGTCGGCGGCGGTGTTGTCTGACTGGCGGCGTCGGGCGGACCCGTTTCACTTTCCGGATGAGTTGGTGACGTTCTTGCTTGACCCTCCGCCGGTGCCGTGGTGGATCGAGTCTGGGCCGCCCCATACGTATGGCGGAAGTGACGTTCCTTTGGTGTGGCTTGGTGTTCGGGAGTCGGGTTGGACAGCGAGTGCCCGACTCAGTCGGGATGCGAGTGAGACGGCTTTGGTGGTTGGGTATGGAGAAGCTGAGGCACCGGGTTTGTTGTATCCATCGGTGAGGTCGGCTCTGTACATGTGGGTGGAGACCCTTCGAGCTGGATTTGATCTGTTCGAGTTGGCCGACTTTCGAGCGTGGGATCTGTTCGCGGCCGCTTGGTACACGCCCTTTGTGATGTTCGGATTGGACGGTTACCCGGCTGATTTCTGGCCGTCGTTGGCTCGGCGTCGTCGTCACGTTTTGGATCTTGAGGTGGCGGAAGGTTGTTTGCGTGGTGTGGACGATCTTGAGCGGCTTCTCGACGAGGCAGATCGATGTCAGCTCCTGCCGAGTGACTGGATCGCGGCCAGAAGATCAACGCCTTGAGTCAGTTTCGATGAGGGTGCGCGCCTTAGATCGAAGTGTTGGCCAGGGTCTGTCTGTTTGCTTCGAGCATGCGCCCGAGTTCTGCCACGCTGTGATCGATCTGGTCTTGTCGAGCTACCCTGCCGGCTCCATGCCACAGCGATGGTCCTTTGCGCCCGAAGATCCATAGTCCTTCCGGTGTATCGATGGGTATGCGCTGGGCCCGCACTTTTGTGGGCGTCTCTTTGAGCCGATACCGCTTGGTGGTCACGCCCCATCTGGTTGTTTCGGTGTGCCAGCCCGGCCAGCCGTCCACTGGTCTTTCGTGGATCTGCCAGTAACTGGTCTTGTAGCCACGTTGGCGCTTTTCGGTGACCTTTTTGGGACGGCAGCACACGTGCTTGCGGTCGGTGCCGAGTGGGTAGTCAAAGATGCCGGCGGCGCCCCAAGCGCGACGGTAGTGAACAGCCTCGGCCCGCAACTCCGGGTCGATGGGACCGAACTCGAGTCCGCTGAATAGTGGATTGCCGTTGTCGTCAGCAACGTCGATTTCGCGGTCCGCTGCGTACGGTTTTGACCAGCCTTCCCGGTCTTGGCGGACAAGTGCTTCGAGGTCGCGTGACATGTGCATCGAGAGGCCGTAACGCGGGGCAGCGTCGTAGAGGCCGTGTACGACGTACGCGTCTGGGACGAGATCCGAACGAAGCGCATCTGGGTCGTGATGGCGCCTGATCCAGATGACGCTGCGCTCCTCGAGATGTATCTGCGGTTGGGCGTTGCGTCGTCGTGGCCACATAACGACAGTGTCGACACCCAGGCGTCACAGCTTTACTCTTCGCGACTCCTCGCTCGTTATGTTGTGCTCGGCGGCGTCACCGTCCGAAAACCTCGAGCAAACGCCGGGAGCTAGACGAACGCTGTTTTGCCTGGCGTCGCCCCGAAGATCCGGTCGACGTACCAGCCGTCGCGGTCGTCTGGTGTGATCTGGTGGTCGTGCACTGAGTACGCCTGCACCCCGTTCCGTGGCGGGCCTTCCGCTACCTCAACACAGCAGTCGTGCCGTGGGAACTCGCCAAGGGGATATGTGCGCAGTTCCGCTGCTCCGTAGTAGACGCCGTGATCAACGATCATCTGGTCCAGCATGTCGCTTGGTTCACCACCGATGACACCGGAAAACACCGGCCGCCCATCAACGGTCACCAGCTCGAACAGGCATCGGGGAACCCTCCACACCGACTCTGCACCCGGATCAACGGTGATCCGTTTGCGGACCGCCGCGAAACTCGGCACGTCAACGCCCAGCATTGACGAGTCGTTCACTCCGCGATGGTCGATCGTCACCTTCGCTGCGGGCACCAACTCAGGGGCGAGCGGCTCCACCGGTTGGCGCGCGAGGGCTCGTGTGAGTGACTTCGTGAAGCTCATGATTCCGTTCTGCGCAGTCAGCCGAAAGCGTCAGTACCTGTATCGGTCACAGCAGGCCTACGGCTGTAGCCCGGCTAGCCGTGCCGCGTGTCCGGCCGGGCTGCGCTCCGCTCTCACCCATCCGCTGGTGAGCATCCGGTAGTGGTCGTTCGACGCGCCGAGTTGCGCAGCGAGACGGGTTTCGCCTTGGGTCAACGAGGTCTCTGATCAGAACGCCAGGCAGAGTCGGGCTGCAGGCTCGGGGGAGATCAGCTAGTTCCGGTTTTGCTGCAAGCGCTGCTGGCCAAGGCTCGCCGGATGACGCGTTGATCGTGTGCTGCGACGGGTTGAAAGGCAATGCCAAAGTTCTCCAGCGCCGTGCGAGATGTCTCTTGCGGTTCTTCGGCCGGGGGACTCCTTGGAGCGGATTCCGATCGATCTCACCGGTCGCAAGAGCTTGCTTGTAGGCGCGAGCCAACGGGGCTCGGGCAAGGCTGATCGAGCGGGGCGACAACCCCGACCCGTCCTTGACTTTTCCTCCTTTGGCCAATGCGACCTGCCAGTCGGCCACCATCTTCGGTGTGAGCTGGTGTGCAAGCTCTGTGCCGATCCATGGATCGATGTAGTCCGCGAGGTACTGGCGGTAATCGAAGATCGTCTTGGGAGTCAACGCTGCGGTTGATTCAGCTTCGTCGAGGTTGCTTGCGACGAGTTGGCTGACGGTGAGCGAGTCATCTTGGTCCGGCTCGACCGGTGCCGGTTGCCGCAACTCTTCGAGCAGTTCACGACGAGCTTGTGCTGCTTCCTCGGCGAGCTTGAAGCCACGGCGGGTGACCTGGGTCCACTTGCCGGTGTTCGGATCCTTGGTTGTGCGGGCCTTGAAGTAGTAGCCGTCTTTGCGATTGCCGTAGACGCCGGGGTACTTGGACATGAGATCGCCTCTATGTTCTCACGGAGCAATCGGAAGGCAACCTGACTTGGTGAGACGAAGAGCTCGAAACAAGGCAAAAACGAACTGATCCCGGCCTTTCGGCCGGGATCAGCATCCTGCGCGCTTGTAGGGACTCGAACCCCAAACCTTCTGATCCGTAGTCAGATGCTCTATCCAATTGAGCTACAAGCGCTTGGGACCAACGAGTGTAGGGCAGCGGACGAGGTGGCACACCCCAGTTGCCGCCGAGCCAACTCGCCCAGCTAGAGCGCAGCGAGAAAGTCGGTGATGGCGCTGGCGACCGCACTTGGCTGGTGCTTCTGCACGGAGTGGCCGGCATCAGGCACCACGACGTCGGCCCGCACATCGAGCTTCTTCTTGAACACACCGGCCGAGGCGGCGAACTGCTTGTCCTTCTCGCCCAACACCACGAGGGTCGGCACGGTGATTGACTCCATGTTGTCGAGCACGAACGAATCGAAGTGCTTCGACAACACCTCCGAGCCCTCGGGCACGCCGATCTTGACTGCGGCCTTGTCGACCGACTCGTTCCACTGTTCCATCGCCTCGGGCTTGCTGAAACCTGGCCCGGCACCGACGAGAATCAGCGCCCGCACCGTCTCTGGATGATTGATGGTGTGAGCGAGAGAGAGATAGCCGCCGAGTGAATGGCCGATGAGCACCGTTGGCGTGTCGACACCGTCGATGACCGATGCCATGTCGGCCAAGCCGTGATCACGGGTGTAGTTACCGGGGGCTGGTGCTTCGGAGTCGCCGTGTCCTCGGAGCGACCAGGAAAGGCAGGTGTAGTCATTGCTGAGCTCGTCGACGACGCCGTCCCACGTCGATCGTGAGTCGGTCCAGCCGTGGGTGAAAACGAGTGAAGGGCCCGATCCCGAAACAGAGACGTCGAGGTTGGCCGGAGTGATGTCCATGGCGCTCGACGGTAGACGGCGCTCGCTCGGCTCACGAATGCGGGTCGCGGTGTGGCAGTGCAGCTGACCGGTTCACCGTCGACCCTTGCCACACTCAAGCCATGGACGGTGACGAGATCCTGCACGGCGGCGTGGCCAATGCGAATGCCGTGGTCAGACGGGGCGACCACGTGCTGCGTCCTTCCAACCCGTTCTCGAAGAACGTCCACGCCTTCTTGTCGTACCTGGGTTCGGCTGGTTTCGACGGGGCATCGGTGCCAGTCGGCATTGATCCCGACGGTCGAGAACGACTCGAGTTCATTGATGGCGATGTGCCGATTCCCCCGTATCCGGCTTGGGCACTGTCCGACGACGCGCTCATTTCGATGACGCTGCTGGTGCGACGGCTGCATCAGGCCGCTGCGGGCTTTGACGGCTCCGAGCTCGAGTGGAACCTCGAGTTGGCCGATCCGGCCGGTGGCTCGATTGTCTGTCACAACGATGTCTGCCTCGAGAACGTCGTCTTTCGTGACGGTGAGGCCGTTGCGGTCATCGACTTCGACTACGCCGCCCCAGGCCGGCCCCTCTTTTGCCTCACCGCCTTCGCCCGTATGTGCGTGCCGATCGACAACCCCGAGAACGCCGAGCGCCTGGGTTGGAGCGATATCGATCGGACGTCCCGGCTTCGCCTCGTGGCCGACACCTACGGGCTCGATCGTGCACAACGCATCGAGATGCTGGGTCTGCTCGACGCCACAATCGAAGCAGGGGGCGAGTTCGTGCGCCGGCACGTCGAAGCAGGTGACCCCGGTTTCGTGAAGATGTGGAACGACATGGGCGGTCAAGCGCGCTTCGACCGTCGCCGGGCCTGGTGGGCGAGTGTTCGTGACAACTACGAATCGGTGCTGCTCGACGGGATGTAGCCCATCGCCGGCCTGACAAGCCGTCTCAAGAACGACGAAACCCGCCTCGCCACGGGGGCTCAGCGGGTTTCTGGCAACTGTGTTGCGGAGCGGAGAGGGTGGGATTTGAACCCACGGTGGGCGTAAACCCACACCTCCTTAGCAGGGAGGCACAATCGGCCGTACTCTGTCACCTCTCCGTGTCAGGCAAGCCCGACGTGGAGGGCGAGTGTAGCGAGTCGAGCGGGTGTGGCGATACCCGGTTCCCCTTCCCTCTGGCTCAGTCGATCAGGTGCGCCGTGGCTCAATCCATGAGCTGCGCGGCAGCAACCGCACCAAGTTCCCAGCACGCGTCGAGGGCGGCTTGATCAACAGCGCCCAGCGACGACACGGGCTGGGATGCGGTGACCCATTCGAGGCCGGTCACGACCTTCTCGATGCTGAGCTGTGCGCCGTCGGTATCGGTCTGGCCGTGCAGATACATCGACACGGATCGGCCCCGTGTCGGGCCCAGACACGGCTCGTAGATGGTGTCGAAGAAATGCTTGAGGGCACCGCTCATGTAGCCGAGGTTTGCCGGTGTGCCGAGCACGTACCCGTCGGCTTCGAGCACCTGGCTGGCGGTGGTGCTCAACGCCTCAGATGTAACCACCTCGACACCCTCGATCTGGTCGTTCGTGGCACCGCTGATCACGGCGTTGAGCAGCTGCTCGAGGTTCGACGTGGGGGAGTGGTGCACGACCAGAAGGAGGCTCATGAATTCTCGTCACCCTATGCTTGAACACCCATGAGCTGCCGATGGAGTCCAATGCTGCGAACTGTTCTCGCTCTCGCTGCGTTGCTGATCGCCATGGTCGCTATGCCTGCCTCGGCTCAGACGCAGGAAGGGTCTGATCTCGACCAGCGTGTCGCAACGTTCGAAGACGTTGCCGCCATCGACGAATTGACCGACGACCACGCCCGGGTCTTCCGCCTCTACTGGGCCTTCTTCGACCGTGAGCCCGATGCCGAAGGTGCGCTCTACTGGGTCGATCGCTTCGACCACTGCGCCGATCTCGTGTCGATCGCCCGCTTCTTCGCCGAGGGGCAGGAGTTTCAAGACACCTATGGCGAGATCGACGACGGGGAGTTCGTCGACCTCGTCTATCGAAACGTGCTCGATCGTCCGGCTGACCGTGCTGGGCGGGCCTATTGGCTCGGTGAGATCGAGGCCGGTCGCATGAGCCGGGTGTTTGTGATGCTGCACTTCGCATGGTCAGACGAGTTCGTCGCTGCGCACCCTCTGCCCTCTGATGGTGTGGCCAGCCGACCCTGCCAAGGCTGGGTCGGGCCGACGGGACCACGAGAGATTGAGTTTCAAGACCATGAGCCCTACGCCCAGGTCGGCCCGGTGACGCTGCTGTCGCCGTCGATCGCGATCGAGCTGATCGGCTTCCATCAGTCAGGTCACGACGGTGCTCAAGAGCAGGTGCCGTTCGAAGATCTGTCCACGCCGATGATGACGATGCCCGATCGCAACCGCGACACGAACCTGCGTGGGGCGGCCGACATTGCCGTGCACCCCGGCTTCGATGTGGTCTCGCCCGTAGCGGGCACGGTCATTCGTGGCGGCGGCTACGTGCTGTATTGCAAACACAACGACGACTTCGTCGTCATCGAGCCCGACGATCGACCTGGATGGGAAGTCAAGGTGCTGCACATCGATGGCCTCCAGGTGTTCAAGGGCGATCGTGTGATTGCGGGCGAAACGGTGCTCGCCCCGAAGTCGACGAAGTTCCCGTTCAACTCCCAGATCGACGAGTTCACCGGCGAACCCTCGTGGGCCCACGTGCACATCGAAGTGGTCGACCCGTCGATCCCCGACCGCCCCTCATCCGGCGGCGGCTGCTAGACCCAACCCCAACCACCTAGGTGTATTGCTCGGGCAGGTTGTTGACGCGGGTGATTGGTGGTTGGCCGCCGATGGCGGTGTGGCATCGGTGATGGTTGTAGGTGTGGAGCCAAATGTCGAGTTGTTGACGTCGTTGGGTTTCTGATTCGTATGGGCGGACGTATGCCCATTCGTCGAGCAGGGTCCGATTGAGGCGTTCGACTTTGCCGTTGGTTTGTGGCCGGTAGGGGCGGCAGAACTTGTGTTTGATGCCCTGATCATCGAGTTGCTGGTTGAACACTCGTGACCGGTAGCAGGCCCCGTTGTCGGTCAGGACACGCTTCACGGTGATGCCATGATCAGCAAAGAATCTGTTTGCTCTGTCCCAGAACCCGACAGCGGTCACTGCTTTTTCGTCGTCGTGAACCTCGGCGTATGCAAGCCGTGAGTGGTCATCAACTGCGGCGTGAACGAAGGAGTATCCGATCCGCCGCTTCTTCTTTTCGTGGCTGGCGATGTTTGCCTGGCCTTTGACTCGCCAGCCGCCACCGGGCGGTATCTTTCCCACCTTTTTGATGTCGATGTGAACCAAATCGCCAGGTTCAGGATGTTCATAGCGTCGGATCACCCGACCAGTTGGCCGGTCCATCCACGCCAACCGGTTGCAGCCGTGACGGACCAGGACCTTGTGGACCGTTGAGGGGTTCATCTCGAGGCGGCCAGCGATCCGGGCCGGGCCGAGTTTGTGTTGTTGCCGCAACACGACGATCTGGGTTTCAACATCGACCGGTGTCTGATGTGGGCATGATTTCGGGCGGCTGGAACGATCAAGCCACCACACCCCATCGGGATTGTCGCGGTAGCGGGCCCACCACTTCGATGCCGTTGGCCGAGAAACGTTCATCTGAACTGCGACATGAGCGACCGGTGTCCCGGACGCGATCCGGCGGACGAGTTCTTGTCGTCCCCAATGTGTCAGTCGGGCATTAGCGTGCACAACGAGCCTCCCGGCAGCTGTAGTTGGTAGAAGAACCACAGCCTCCCCGGGAGGCTCAACCCACAGGTGGACCCACGTCAACAACGTCCATGGTCAATACACCTAGGAGATGTCGTAGACGCGGGTGGCGGTGTTGACGAAGAGGTCGTCCTGTTCGCTGGCTGAGTAGCGGGCGCCCATTTTCTGGAGCGCGTTCCACAGCACGGGATACGTCATCGTTTGCCGATCGACCGGGAAGTTCGATTCGAACATGCAGCGGTCGGGGCCAAACGTGTCGATGCAGAAGTGCACCCGATCTTGCCAGTAGGCCACGATCTTGTCTGACGACGGGGGAGCGGGGAGGCTGCCAAAGCCCGTCCCGAAGTAGTTGTCCATCCCGATGCCGCCCACCTTCAGCGTGACGTTTGGGCAGGTGGCGACCTCGGCTAGGTTCGTTCGCCATTGTTCCATCGAGCCGTCGAAGTCATCTCCGTATGGTCCGGTGGCGATCGGCCCGCCCATGTGATCGAGGATGATCGACGTTTGCGGTACGGCTCGTGCCAGGGCTGTGAGTTGGGGCAGCTGCGGGTGGTACATCCATGAGTCGAAGCTGAACCCCATGTCGCCGAGCTTGGCCACGCCCTCGGCAAAGCCTGGCGATTCCATGATGTCGTGCGACGCCCGCACGTGGTTGCCGGGAACGTCAGGGTGGGGGTCATTCGCTACGGCATGGCGGATGCCCCGAAACTTGCCGCCACCCGCTTCCGCGTGAGCCGCCAACACATCTTCGACGGCATCGCCGAGGGCCATGTCGGCGAACGAGACAATCGCTCCGATCTCTGGGCCGCCGTCACCACTGGCTTCCCGAAGCGCCTCAGCCTGTGCTGAGACGTAGTGCGTCTCGCCAACCGGGGCCATGGCTTCTGAGGCGTCCTTGTTGTACTTCGATCGGCACTCGACGAAGACCGTCTTGACGACGTTGTGGCTGCCCGTCGTGTCGGCCAGCAGCTCGGGGGCCTCATACACGCCACCTCGGTTGTTCCAGAGGTGGTGGTGCGGGTCGACGATTGGTCGATCGGGGTCAACGGCCTCTTCTACGTGCTGGCCGAGCCAGTCGAATCGGTACATCTCCATGCCCGACTCTGCTCTTCTGCTCAGACCGGCGCAACTTGCCGGCCGAATCTGCCCTCAGGCTGCACTGCCGAGGCTGCACTGTCGCGGCTGTGGGATGGGCAGTTCTCTTGTCCTGAACCGCTTCGGGTTGAACTACCCTCGACAGCGGAGGAGGGTTCGAAATGACGTACCACGTCGGCATCGATTTGGGCACGACGTTCACCGCGGCTGCGGTGTCACGCAACGACGATCCAGAGATCGTTGCGCTCGGCGACCGGTCAACGGTCGTTCCCTCCGTGCTCTTCCTCAAAGAAGACGGCACGTTTCTGGTCGGCGAAGCGGCCGAACGTCAAGGTCTGTCGAACCCCGCCCGACTCGCCCGACAGTTCAAACGCCGGGTCGGCGACACGACCCCGATGCTGCTGGGTGGCGTGCCCTACTCGCCGCAGGCCCTCACGGCCGAGCTGTTGAAGTGGACCATCGATCGTGTCTCGGAACGCCAAGGCGGTCCACCAAAACGCATCGCACTCACGCATCCGGCCAACTGGCGTTCGTTCAAGATCGACTTGCTTGGTCAGGCGATCGAGATGGCGGGCCTCAACGGCGCAACGCTCATCTCCGAGCCAGAAGCGGCGGCGCTGCATTGGTCGAGCCAAGAGCGCGTCGACGTGGGCACCCGCGTCGTTGTGTATGACCTTGGCGGTGGCACGTTCGACGTGGCCATCCTCGAGAAGCTCGAGACCGGCTTCCGATTCATGGGTCCGTCCTACGGCATCGAGCACCTCGGTGGTCTCGACTTCGACGCAGCCCTGCTGAATCAGGTGAGGTCAACCCACGAAGAAGTGTTCGACGAGCTCGATACATCCGATCCGGTCGTGCAATCGGCCGCGGCCCGACTGCGCGCCGATTGCAATGCGGCGAAAGAGACGCTGTCGTCTGACACCTCCACCATGGTGCCGCTGCTGTTCCCCGGCGTGGCCAGCGAGGTGCGCATCAACCGCACCGAGTTTGAAGCGACGATCCGACCATCGATTACCTCGACCCTCGACGCCGTCGATCGTGCGCTCGAGCGGGCCAACCTTTCGGCCAGCGATATCGACTCAGTGCTGCTGGTTGGCGGGTCGTCTCGCATTCCGTTGGTGTCGCAGATGGTCGGCGCTCGGTTGGCCCGACCGGTCTCGGTCGACACTCACCCCAAGCACGCCATCGCACTCGGCGCGGCGTTTGTGCTCGACCTTCTGCCCGATGAGCTGCCGGCCGAACCAGAGGTTGCCCGGTCGTCCCTCGATCTGACGGGTGCTGAAACGGCACAGGCCGACGTGGTGCCCGATGTTGACGTGGTGCCCAATGTTGCAGACCCAGGGGTCGCTGCTCCCGAGG
>CALJSB010000137.1 GCA_937976305.1 uncultured Acidimicrobiales bacterium | reverse complement strand
GTATGAGTACCTGGTGGGCTCCCCCGCCTTCAAAGCGGGTGTGCGGTGTGATCCATCGCAGGCGGGTTCGATTCCCGTCCACCTCCGCCAAACCGGAGCCCACCACAGCCTCTTCGAGCCGCCCCCATCGCTCGATCCAACATGGGGGGTACTGCTCCACGACATCGGCAAGCTCGCCGTTCCGGCGGAACTCCTCAACAAAGACGGCGCGCCCGATGCCGACGAGTGGCAGGTCATCCGATCACACCCAGCGGTGGGAGCTGAGATGGCCGCACCGCTCGAGAGCTGGTTGGGCGAGTTCGTACATGCAGCTGGCCAGCACCACGAGAAGTTCGACGGGAGCGGGTACCCGCGAGGCCTCTCGGGTCACGACATCTCGCTCGCCGGCAGAATCGTCGCCGTCGCCGATGCCTACGACGTCATCACATCTGCTCGGTCGTACAAGAAGCCGATGTCGGCCGAAGCGGCCCGTCGTGAACTCGTTGACTGCGCTGGCACCCATTTCGATCCGGCCGTCGTAAAGGCCATGCTCCAAGCCTCGGTCGGGAAGGTCACGGGCCGATCAGGCCAATTCGGCTGGCTCGTGCACCTCGACGCACTCTTCCGACCCGGCGCCATGGCGTCCGGAGCGGGTGCCGTGGCGGTCAGCGCCGGCTCGGTAGCGGTTGGCGCCGTCGTCGCAGCGGCCGGTCTGCTCGCCCCGCCGACCACCGATCAATCCGTCGACCGAGCATCGGCGGCCCCCACCTCGATCGCGTTTGCCGACACGACCGCTCCTGAGGTTTCCCAACCCATCGAAGCAACCACCACGACACAAATCTCGGCAAGCTCCTCCACGTTCACAGCCAGCTCGCAGACCACCGCGCCCGCAGCGACCGTCACGGTGTCCCCCTCCACCTCAACCTCGACAACCGCAGCACCGACATCGACACAACCAGTCACGACGGCGCCGTCGACTCGGCCGGAGTCAGGGACCCCGACCACCCCGCTGACCCGACCAACGATCTCGATCACCACCAGCACAAGCACAACGACCACAGCGGTTTCAGACCCATGTGACGAGCTCAGAACGGGGGCACTGACCGACCAGCCGTTCGCCGACCTCCGAGGCTGCAACCTTCGTGGGGTGACGCTGAGCGAGGTCAACCTGACCGGAGCCGACCTGTCCAACGCCGATCTGTCGGAAGCCACGATCAGCCTCCTCAACCTCGACGCGGCCAACCTCACTGGAGCCACGCTCACCGGCGCCAACTTCTCCGACGGTTCGTTGGTGAACACCAACTTCGCCAACGCCAATGCCCGGGACATCGGTCTCACCAGGGTCGACGCCGCCTACTCCAACTGGAACGATGCAGTGCTTGTAGGCGCAGAGATGGTTGAAGTGAGCTTCGGCTTCGCCACCTTGAACAGAGTGGACTTCAGTCGTGCCAGCTTCTCGATCGTCAACTTCAACGACGCAACGCTGATCAACGCCGACCTCCGCGAAACCGATGCCAGTGGAGGCACCGAGTTCTACCGCACGAACTTGAATGGCGCGGCTCTCGGCGGGATGAACGTTGGCTCGACCATTTTCGCAGACGCAAACTTCCAAAGCGTTACCGGCACACCGAGCAACACCGCCAACGCAACCTTCTCGAACGTCATCTGCCCCGATGGCACGACTCGGAACGCGAGCTGCTGGTGAGTGGCAAAGACCGGCCAACCTCAGGCATCCTGACACGGTGGACCAACTCGAGCTGACAACAAGCAGTGCGGGTCTCACCGTTGCCTTTCCATCGGGCACCGAACGACTGTTCACCTGGCATTGGCTCCGCGATCACGACCAAAGCCCGGCTGCGTTCGACGCAACCACCAAACAACGGCGAGTCGACACGTTCGAGATCTGCGAACATCTCCAGCCGGTAGACGTCTCGATGCGCCCTGGCGTTGTGGTCATCACCTGGGGTGACGGATCACCGGCCACCGAGATCGACGAAGGGTTGTTGGCGAAGGTTGCCGGCACCACCGATATCGGCGACGACCGAATCCGCTGGGATGCCTCGGCACCCGACCCTCGAACAACCGTGACGTTCACGTTCGAGCGTTTGGTGGCAGAAGGCAGCGACAGTGATGTAGCTGTCTGGCTGGCGAATATCCGGCGCCATGGCTTTGCCCTCGTCACCGGGATCCCAGATGATCTCGCTGAGACCGAACGGCTGGTTCGACGAATTGCTCCCCCCCAGGAGACGATCTTTGGCCGCATGTGGACCGTCGAGTCCGGGTCGGTCGATCATGCCGACTCGGCGTACTCGAGCGAGAGTCTCGAACCTCACACCGACGGCACCTACGTGCACGATGCCCCCGGCTTGCAGCTCCTCCACTTTGTCCAGCAGGCCGGCGAAGGTGGAGCGAGCATTCTCGTTGACGGTTTGACCGTCGTCGATCAGCTCTTACGAGACGACCCCGCCGCCGTGGAGGTGCTCCGCACGACGACGGTGCCAGCTCACTATCTCGAACCGGGGGTCGAGCTTCGAGCTGCTCGGCCAGCGTTGCGGTTCGACGAACCGCCGATGGGAGACAGCCCGAGCCTGCTCCAGATCAGCTTCAACAATTACGACCGATCACCAATGTGGCTCGAACCAGCTGCAATGACTCGGTTTTATGCGGCGTACTCCGCGCTCCACGACCGCATCGTCGACCCGGCCAACCAGTTGCAGATTGTTCTGCAACCGGGCGAGGCCGTTGTCTTCGACAACTGGCGGGTCCTTCATGGCCGCACGGGGTTCACGGGGCAGCGGACGTTCAACGGCGCCTACGTTGCTCGCGATCTTGCGGACAGTCGGCGTCGCGTTCTTGCCTCACAGGTCGCTGCGTCCTGAGGTGCTGACCCGTTCGATCACCCTGCCCATCGAGGCAGGGGCTGCCCTTCGTGAGACGCTCGGCATCCTCGACGATCATGCACGGTCAGAAGATCCCGAGCGTGCGATCGTCCTCGAGCAACGAGTGTGGGACACCTGGGAGCCGCAGGAATGGGAAGCCCTTTCAGGTCCCGACCGCGACATCTCGCTCGAGATCGAAGACGCGGCAATGATCCTCGACGGGTTGTCGTTCACCGAGATGATGAGCGTCGAATTGCCGTGGTTCGAAATGGTCCAGTGGACGGTCGACTTCGTCACCGAACAGATTCGCCCCGCCTGGACCGATGAAGAATGGCAAACCTTCAGCAGCGCCTAAACAGCGAGGAGATCTCTTGCGCCGGTGTCTGAGCTCGGATGACGGAGCTTTGACATGGCACGAGCTTCGATCTGACGGATGCGCTCACGTGTGAGGTTGAAGTACTCGCCAACCTCTTCGAGCGTCCGCGGCTCGCCGCGATCAAGCCCAAACCGCAACTTGAGGATCTCACGCTCGCGCTCATCGAGTGGCGCAAGCAGGCGGCTGATCTCTTCGGGAAGCAAGGCAGTTGCCGCTACCTCGAAAGGTGAGTCAGCGCCGCGGTCTTCGACCACATCGCCAAGTTCAGCATCGCCGTCTTCACGCAATGGTTCCGAGAGCGAGAGAGGTTCGGCTGCGAAGCGAAGCGCTTCGGTGACCTTGTCTTCCGGCATCTCGACTTCGATGGCCAGCTCAGACAGTGTGGCGGGGCGTCCGTACTTGAGCTCGAGACGAGCCCGAGCCTTCTGCAGCCGAGCGAGAGTGTCGCCGGCGTGCACGGGCAGACGGATGGTGCGACCGGTGTTGGCAATGCCGCGAGTGATCGCTTGACGGATCCACCAGGTTGCGTAGGTCGAGAACTTGAAGCCTTTGCGCCAGTCGAACTTCTCGACGGCGTGCATCAGCCCGAGGTTGCCCTCTTGGATGAGGTCGAGAAGTGGCAAGCCTGAGGCTTGATACTTCTTGGCGATCGAGACAACCAGGCGGAGGTTTGATTGCACAAACGTGCGCTCAGCTCCACTGCCCTTGCGAATCGTGCGGCGCAGCTCACGTTTGCGCGATGAAGAGATGTCTTCCTCGGACGCCAGGGCCTCTTCAGCCTCTTTGCCGGCCTCGATGGCTTGGGCAAGACGAACTTCGTCTTCCTTCGTGAGAAGGGGATACTGGCCGATGTCCGTGAGGTACAGCCTGACGAGGTCTTCCTCGTCCCGTTCGACTCGCTCCTTCGCCAAGGATCTCAACCTCTCTGTTGAATAGATCGGAAATGTGTTTCAGGAAGCGGACCCGAACGCCAGGTCATCCTGGAATTCGAACGCTACCCCTCAACGCTCAAATGAACTCTCAATATCGGCTTGAACCTGCCTTCGCAGCGTACCGACAGAACACGGTTTTTGCTTAGCCGGGCGGGTGCCACCACCATTGTGACGCTCGGGAGCGCCATTCTGGAGTCGGGCATCCAACCTGCTTTGGTTGTAAACACGTCAACGTGCTCCCGAATTCAACGGCAGAAGGAATGCTCCCCTTGAGTGATCAACCTCCCATCCACGAACAGGCCGACGAGATCGAGCCGATCATGGTCACCATGGAGTTCCGCACCGACACCCACGATGAGTTACTCGACGTGCTGTCGAAGTACGTCGTGTTGTGCCGTAGTGAGGCCGGCTGCCGGAACGTCGACTTGGTGGCGTCGATCACAACGCCCGGCCGATTCCTCATCGTGCAGAAGTGGGAATCAGAGGAACACCAAGCGACACACTTCGAATCATCGACGATGGTCGAGATGGCCACCGCATGCACGGGACTGCTGACCGAACCGCCAAACATCGATCTGCACGAAGCGGTCACGATGCACGATCTGGCCTAGAGCGAGCGCCAGCTAGCAGACCGCCTGAATGTCGCTCCACGTCAGGTTGTCGGCGGACCAGAGCTTCTCGAACGCAGCGTCGGCAGCATCAGAAAAGCCGTGCCGGTTGCGGAAGTTGTAGACGTGCTTCGGCTTGAACACCCGCACGCCGATCCGTGAGAGCCGACCAAAGCAATAGGCATCCCACGCGATCCGCTCGGTGAACTCGAGCGGATCATCGATCGCCGGAGCCCCAAAGTCATCAGAGAGACGATCGGCTACTTCGAACAAGAGGCGACCGAATGCGTTCTCGCTCGCCTCGACGCCGAAGGTCCGAGGCTGCTTGGTGTTCTCGAACGCACCAGACTCCATCGCCAACACAAGCGGTTCGATCGACTGCACCGCGACCCGAGCGGTCGACAGCTCCTCGTCGATCTGAATCTCGGCCGTGAGTCCCTCGGGCAAGCCAGGGACACGCGTGACCATGTCGTCGAAGACAGCTTGGATCTGACCGGCCTCGTACTCGACGAGCGTGAAGGTCTCGGGGCTCACACTCACGCGGATGCGTCCTCGGCTGCCTTCTCGGCGGCATCGTCGTCCATGTCGAACGAGCCGACCGAGCCCGGGCCCGTCACGCCACCGGCTGCGATCATGAGGTTGGTCAACTTCGCTTGGTGGGCAGCTGCTCGCTCGACCTCTTCGGGCGTGGTGAGCAACGACTGAATGATCATCTCGCCCTCACGCCACTCTTCCATGTCGTCCTGAAGGCAGAAGTTGATCGACCGCATCGTTGGCGAATCGGTGATCGACGACGTGTTGTTCAGATGGAACGTGTAGGCGGCAATCAGGTGAGGCAACAGCACCCGATACATACCAACCAGCTTCTCGATGGTTTCATCCGCCGCTTCTGGGGCACCGAGCGCCTCGACAAAGGCCTCCATCTCAGGATTCGGCGGTTCGGTGAGTCGCTCTGGATTCATCTCGCGCAACTCGGGCAGCCGCTTGTGCCAGAGCTCGGAATGGAAGGCGTGGTGGTAGCAGTGCGTGCCCAGCCGAAGCTTCACGTCGAGCTCAGGCACGGTGGCAACCCAGCCACCCATGAGCTCGAAGATTCGCATCTCAATCCACTTGTAGTTGCCGCAACGACGAGCGGTCTCGTCGACCGTGAACCGGCCCGGGAGTTCTCGACGATCCCAGGGGGCAAAAGGTGTGCGCGGTGTGAATGGATCAGCCATGAAGGTCCTTCATAGATCGAGAAGCTTGAGACTGGCGAAGACTACAGCAGCCCTCGTGGTGAAGCCGAAGTGAGACAATCTCCCGAGCCCGTTCTTCGGCGCGCCGCGAGGCGGTCGGTCCAACGTGCCGCCATGGAATGGTTTCGGAGCGCAAAGCAAGTCCTGTGGCGAGCGAGCACCTGCGGACTTGCCGGTCAGTCGAGGTCGCGGATGTCGAGTACGGCGCCGTTGGTGAGCACGGCTCCGCGGTAGGTGGCGGTGGGTCCGCAGTTCTGTTGCGCGAGGCCGAAGATGACAGCGCCAACCTCGACCGGGTCGGCCAGGGCGCCGCTCTCGTGCATTTCTTGGAATCGTGCGACGTTCGGGAACGCGGCACTGTCTTGTTCGCGGATGCCGGCTTGCATGTCGGTCGCCACCACCCCAGGCGCCATCGAGATCACCGAGACGGGGCTCGATCGCATGTCCTGTTCGAGGCCCGCGACCCGAACCCACATGTCGGTTGCCGCTTTGCCTGCGCAGTAACTCGACCAACCGGGGTAGGCGTTTTTGCCAGCGCCCGAGCTGATGATCATCAGCATCGCCTGGCACCCTGCCGCAGTGACCGACCGAAGGAAGCGGTCGCCGAGGACTTGGCCGGAAGCTGAATTGAGGAGCACGTTCGACACGTAGGCCTCGGAGTCGACCTCGCCTGCGAAGCCGATGGGCTCGAGTGTGCCGGCGTTGTGGATCAGCGTGATTCGGTCCCACGCTTGCCGTGCGACGAGGCCATCGATCCAGTCGGCGGTGGTCGACCACGATGCCGGATCCGAGAGGTCGGCTGCTAGGTGCTCGCCGGGACCCGGTCGGCGACTGACCGTTGCGGCCGTGTGGCCGGCCGCAGTCGCTGCATCGGCCATCGCTGCGCCGATGCCACTCGACGCCCCGGTGATGATGGTGAGGTGCTCGCTCATTCGCCGAACGCTACCGCTGGGCGAGGTCGAGCTCGGCTATCGGCCGTTTGTTGACCAGTGCCAGGGCTCGCTTGGCAGGTTGTAGAAGCCGTAGCTGTTGGCGTGCTCGGCAAGCCAGCGGAAGCAGCGGTTGTCACGGCGGCCGATCAACGCACCGTCGCACGTGAGATCGAGCGCTAGGCCTCGCTCATGCATCGACGCGCCGGGTCGGGCCGTCGGGGGTGAACACTGGCTCGATGGCATCTCGTAGACGGCGTAGTCGCTCGTGCCGCAGTGCTTCTGGCGGAGCTCAATCTGGCGTTGGCTATCACGCCAGCCACCGCCACCGAGGTTGATGCCGTCGGCTTCTGCGGCGAGTGTCATGGCCTCGACGTTGGCGGCGATCGACTCATGCACCCAGTAGCCATTTGCGCTCACGATCTCGTGGTTCGGCGGGATCGGAATGGCCTCGGTTGATGTGCGGGCAATGGCTCCGCCTCCGTTTGAGCGCTCGCGGGCCAGTTCTCTCGCCAGTTCATCGAGGGCGGCCGACTCTTGTCGTGCGAGATCGGCATCAAGCTCTTCGATGGCTGCCAGCTCGACCAAGAGGTGCTCGAGCCTCAGCTCGGCCTCGATCGTGAGTTCGTTCTGCAGATCGCGAGCGGCTTCGAGCTCGACGAGCTGTTGTGCGATCTCGCTCTCGAGCCTCAACGCCTCGGCCGCTGCATTGCTGGCCCTGCCCCGTTCGACTTCGAGATCTTCCTCGGCCGCTCGCAGGTCCTCGCCGACGTCGATGTCGGTCTGGGTGACCTCTTCAACCAGCAACTGCATGCGGGCCGCCTGGGTGGGATCGGCAGTCTGAACGAACACAGAGCCACCGTCGTCCTGGTTCACAAACGAGGTAATGGCTCGAGCCGCCATTTGGTCGCGTAGGCCAACGATCTCTTCCTCTTTGGCCAGGACCGCACCCTCGGCGGCAGCGAGTTCGATGTTGGCCTGTTCGAGCTGCAGGCGGGCGTTCGAGAGCTCACCCTCTTTGCCAATCACGTTTCCCTGCAAGATTTCGAGGGCCAGCGTCAGCTCACCAACCTCGGCGTTTGCAGCATCGACACGACCAGCTTGGGCGACCTGTTGCTCTTGAGCTCGCCGTCGCTCTTCCCGAATGTCGTCGATCTCCTCGTTGGTCTGGGCATCGGTCGGAAACCCGAGCGTCGACAAGAGGACGAGCAGAGAGACAAAGAGCACCGATTGGTGCCGCCGTGGCGAGCGGGCAGGAGCCTCGTCGCCACTTCCAGAGATCACAAAACTACGCATGGTGGTCACCGGCCCGCACGCAGAGTGTACGACACCGGAGCCGGCGGCTGGGATCATCCGCCCAGATTTTTCACCCTCTGCTGTTGCGTGATCGCAAACGGTGATGACGCCGTGAAGCGAGGGTTCAGTTACCCGTGATCTTCGTCGTCACCATGGTCGTCATCGCCATGGTCATCTTCACTGTGGTCGTCGCCGTGATCGGCGTCTTCCTTCTTGTCGCCGCTGTCGGGGTCATACGACGCCGCAGCGGCACCGCCGAGTCCGAGCAACACGATGAGCGCAAAAACAAGGCCAATGACCGCGCCCTTGACCGTGTGGACTTCTTCCGGAGGTGGTTTTGCAGCCATGTGTCCAGGTTACCAGCCCGAGCCCGGGCGACAGCCAGACGGGCAGCAGCAGCAGCCAAGATAGGCAGCGTCAGCCCCGGTAGCGGTTGGTGATCGGCACCCGGCGGTCTCGACCAAACGCCTTGGCGCTCACTCGGATGCCCGGAGGACTCTGGCGGCGCTTGTACTCAGCGATGTCGACGAGCCGAACAATGCGACGCACGATCGCTTCGTCGTGCCCGGCCGCAATCAGTTCGGTGGCAGTCAGATCATCCTCGACATAGCCCTGCAGGACAGCGTCGAGCACGGGATAGGGCGGCAAGCTCTGATCATCACGCTGATCGGGACGAAGCTCAGCCGACGGCGGCTTGGTGATCACGTGCTCGGGAATGATCTCGGTGCCGGCAACCTCATTGCGCCAACGACACAGGTCATACACGTCGGTCTTCCAGACGTCCTTAATGACCGCATAACCACCTGCGGTGTCGCCATAGAGCGTTGAGTAGCCGACCGACACCTCGCTCTTGTTGCCGGTGGTGAGAATCAGCCAACCAAGTTTGTTCGAGAGCCCCATCATCAACACGCCACGGATGCGGCTTTGCAGGTTCTCCTCGGTCGTGTCTTCTTCTCGCCCCTCGAAGCTCGGCGCCAGCATGTCGAGAAACGCCTGATGTCCCGGCTCGATGGGGATGGTCCGGTGATCGACACCCAGCGCTTCACACAGCTTCACCGAGTCAGACAACGAGTGATCGCTCGAAAAGCGAGACGGCATCAACACCGCGTGCACCTTGTCGGCGCCAAGTGCATCAGCGGCCAGGGCGACCACGATCGACGAATCGATACCGCCCGACAGAGCGACACCAACTTCGCTGAAACCGTTCTTCTGTACGTAGTCGCGGGTGCCAAGCACGAGAGCAGACCAGATCTCTTCGTGGCGGCCGAGGTGCGGAGCGATCTCGGGGACAACGGCCGGGCCCGGTGTCGGCTCGTGTTCGCTCACGAAGGTGACGGGCAGCGGCGGTGTCGGCAGTTCCTGACCCCGCGGATCGAGCCGGCGCTTTCGGTAGGTGGCCCGGACGTCAAGGTCAGCCACCAGGACGTGCTCTTCGAAGAGCGGGGATCGGGCAACCAGGGTGCCCTCATGGTCAAAGATCGTCGAGCCACCATCAAACACGAGCTCGTCTTGCCCACCGATCTGATTGACATAAACCATGGCGCACGAACTGTCGGCGGCGCGCGAGCTGATCATCACATCGCGACCGAGTGCCTTGCCCTCGCGATAGGGGCTGCCATTCGGCACGAGCACCACCTCAGCGCCCCCGGCGGCCAGCTCGTGCATCGGCCCAGTGGGGCTCCACACGTCTTCGCAGATCGCGAGGCCGACCTTGACGCCATTGATCTCAGCGAGCTCAAGCGGCAGCGTGCCGGTGGTGAAGTAACGACGCTCATCGAACACGGCGTAGTTGGGCAGCAAGCGCTTGTGGTGGGTCAGTACGACCTCGCCGTTCACACACAGCATCGCGGCGTTGAACAGATCGCGATCGCCAACCACTGAACCGATCACGACGGCTGTCTCACCCGTTCGGGCCGCAATCTTTGCGACCGCATCGGCACAGTCTTCGACGAAGCCCGGCTTGAGCACGAGGTCTTCCGGCGGGTAGCCACACACGGTCAGCTCAGGAAAGACAGCGACATCGACCTGTTGGGTCTCGAGTTCTTCGAGAACGTCGAACACCTTGGCGACGTTGCCGTCGATGTCGCCCATGACGGTGTTGATCTGACAGGCCGCAACCCGGAGCCTTCGCATTCCTGGATTGTAGGGAACCGTCACCACATCCCCGTGAAACGAGGAAGACCCGGCGCCGAAGCGCCGGGTCCTCTACCGATTCACGCGTATTGCGTTTGTCCTAGGCGAGCGCCGAGCAGACCGTGTTGGTGAGCAGCGTTGCGAGGACGTATGGATCAGCATTGGCGTTCGGGCGACGGTCTTCGATGTAGCCCTTGCCGTCCTGGGCGACCTGCCACGGGATACGGATCGAAGCGCCACGATCGGAAACGCCGTAGCTGAACTGATCGAAGCGCTGGGTCTCGTGAGCTCCGGTGAGGCGATCCTCGATGCCGACGCCGTAGCCGGCGAGGTGTTCTTCGGGCTTGCCGGGAGCACCCATTGCCTCACACGCAGCGATGATGGCGTCGTAGTTCTCGCGCATGGCCTTGGTTGAGAAGTTGGTGTGCATGCCAGCGCCGTTCCAGTCGCCCTTCATGGGCTTGGCCTCGATGCTGACCTCGACGCCGTGGTTCTCGGCGAGGCGGAACAAGAGGTAGCGAGCGATCCACATGTGGTCGCCAACCTCGACGGTGCTTGCTGGGCCGATCTGGAACTCCCACTGGCCGGGCATCACCTCGGCGTTGGTGCCGGAGATCTTGAGACCGGCGGCGATGCACGCCGAGGTGTGCTCCTCGATCAGGTCACGACCGTGAATCTTCAGGGCTCCAACGCCGCAGTAGTACGGGCCCTGCGGAGCCGGGAAGCCGTTCGGCGGGAAGCCTGCTGGCCAGCCGGTGCCTGGGTTGATGAGGGTGTATTCCTGCTCGAGACCGAACCACGGCTCCTGGTCGCCGTACTTTTCGAACGCCTCGCGGGCTGCGGCTCGGGTGTTGGTTGGGTGCGGTGACAGATCAGCGGTGAGCGCCGTCTCGCACAGAACGAGAATGTCGTTGCCGCCACGAATCGGGTCGGGGCAGTTGAACACCGGTTGGAGCACAACGTCAGAGTTGTCGCCTGTCGCCTGGTTGGTCGACGAACCGTCGTAGCCCCAGATGCCCGGCTCATCGCCGTCGGCAAGGATCCTTGTCTTTGATCGAATTTCGCGAGTCGGCTCGCTCCCGTCGATCCAGAGGTATTCAGCGCGATACACCACGAGGTTTCTCCAACGTTTCGTTGCCCACCGGTTACCGGTTGAGCGATCTGCCACAGCCGACGAACAGCCGACCCTTCTGACTCTTTAGGTAATCTGACGAACGCGACAGTTCCAATTCAGGAATGTGAACGGCGTGTAAATCGGGCCCAAACGGGCACTTCGGCTGATGACGTCTTCCAGCAGCGCTGATATGACTGCTTGGGTGGAACGTCAGAACGAATACGTCCTTCGGGCCGCAGAAGAACGAGCCGTGCAACTCATCAGACTTTGGTTCACCGATGTCCTCGGCCAATTGAAGTCAGTTGCCATCTCGCCTGCCGAGCTCGAAACAGCCTTCGAAGAAGGGTTGCACTTCGACGGTTCGGCGATCGACGGGTTCTCCCGTATTCAAGAGTCCGATGTGCTAGCGATGCCCGACGCCAACACCTTCGCAACGCTCCCGTGGACCGACGGAGGAACAACCGGTCGCATGTTCTGCGACATTCTCTCCCACACCGGCGAACCCTTTGAGGGCGATCCGCGACACGTCCTGAAGCGAAACCTGGCCCGGGCAAACGACGCTGGCTTCAAATTCATGGTTGCTCCAGAAATGGAGTTCTTCTATTTCGCAGACGGCGAGCCGACGCACGCGCCGAAGTTGCTCGATTCCGGTTCGTACTTCGACCTCACCACCAGCGACGCGGCCTCAGATCTCAGACGGCAGACGCTGTCGGTTCTCGAAGCGATGGGTATTCCGGTCGAATACTCCTTCCACGAAGACTCACCGTCTCAGCACGAGATCGACCTTCGCTACACCGACGCCCTCACGATGGCCGATCAGATCATGACGTTCCGGCTCGTCGTCCGCGAGCTCGCCCTCGAGGCCGGGCGTTTCGCCACCTTCATGCCGAAGCCACTCGCTGGGATGCAGGGCTCGGGCATGCACTTACACCTCTCGTTGTTCGACGAGAGCTCCAATGCCTTCCACGCTGACGGCGAGCAGTATCTGCTGAGCCCAATCGCCAAGTCGTTCATGGCCGGGCTGCTCACCCACGCTCGAGAAATCACTGCGGTCACGAACCAATTGGTCAACTCCTACAAGCGTCTGGTTCGAGGCTACGAAGCACCCGTGTGGGTCAGCTGGGCTCAGCGCAACCGCTCGGCGCTCATCCGAGTTCCGGTGACCAAAGCCGACAAGCCAGGGTCAACTCGCATCGAGTTCCGCTCCCCTGACCCGAGTTGCAACCCCTACCTCGCCCTCTCGGTGATTCTTGCTGCAGGTTTGAAGGGGATCCAAGAGGGATACGAGCTACCCGCCGAACTCGACGCCAACTTGTTCGAGCTCGAAGACGCTCGGATTCTCGAACTCGGCTACCAGCCACTCCCCACCTCACTTGCCGAAGCACTGGACGAGATGGAGAAGTCAGACCTCGTTCGCGATGCACTCGGCGAACACATCTTCGAGTGGTTTTTGCGCAACAAACGAGCGGAATGGCGCGACTACAAGGCCAACGTCAGCCAGTGGGAACTCGAGCGCTACCTGCCCTCCTGGTGAGCCGCCATGACCCCTGAAACGTTCGTCCTGTATCCCAATCCAGCCCCAGCCGAGCTGGTGCGCACGCTCGACTTTGGCAACTACTCGTGGACCGCCGTCGGCTCGATTGGCGACCTGCACGACAGCGAGCCCGATGTCGGCTGGACCGGTGCCATCATTTGCGCCGATGAGGATCCAGACGGCGCCTGGGCCATCTGCCGAGAGTTGCGCCGACGCGACGTGCCCGTCGAACCACTGCTGATGCTCGTGAGCGGCAGCCAACTCGATCAGCTGGTGTCACGTAACGAACTGCTTGACGACTTCATGATCACGCCGTTCCACTCCAAAGAACTCGAGGCCCGACTAGCCCATCTGCTGTGGAAGGCCGGCCGAGGTGTTCGCCCCGAACTCGTCGAGCACGGGCCACTTGCTCTCAACGTAGAGACCTACCAAGCGACCGTCGATGGTCGTCCACTCGACCTCACGTTCATGGAGTACGAGCTCCTCAAGTTTCTCTCGTCACATCCCGGCAAGGTGTTCACTCGCGAGGCGCTGCTCAACCGGGTCTGGGGCTACGACTACTACGGCGGCGCCCGCACGGTCGACGTCCATGTCCGTCGTCTGCGAGCCAAGCTCGGCGAGGAACACGCCAGCCTGATTCAGACGGTGCGCTCAGTCGGCTACAAGCTCGGCCAGTCCCGCTGGTAGTCGACCCGCTTGACAAGAATGAGACGTCAACCGATACGAACCTGCCCATCAACACAGGTCACGGCATCGCCGCCTACCCAGATGTCGCCATCTAATTCCTCAACGAAGACCCGACCGGCCCGACCCATCGCCGTGCCCTGCGCAGCCACGTAGGGAGCTGACACGGCACCTGTCGGGAGAAGCCACTGCGCCAGCGCCGCGTTGAGACTGCCAGTAACGGGATCTTCCGCCGGCTGTCCACCGGCGCGAAAGAACGCCCGCACCTCGAGCGCAGGCCCATCTGGTTCTGCTGGGCCTCGACCAACGACCCCGATCGGGTGCGGCCCCACGACGCCAATGTCGTAGCTGTCGACGGCGCTGAAGTTCGGCTCGAGGGCGAGCACCGCCTCGGCATCGGCGAGCATGACGGCCAGCCATCCCGGGCCGTTGTCTGCCCATTGAGCATCGAGAATTTCATCACGACTGACTTGCAGCACCTTGCAGACGTCAACGAGATCGGCCTCGTCGACTGGGCCACTACGAGTCAGCGGCGGAGCAGCGAACGCCAATCGAGTCGCTCCCCCGACCGTTGTTGTTCGCAGCGGAATCAACCCGGCGCCGCACTCTTGCACGATGCGGTCGGGATTCTTTGGCGTGCCTCCGCTTTCGAGCCACGCGTGGCAGGTGCCGATCGTGGGGTGACCAGCAAACGGCAGCTCGACATCGGGTGTGAAGATGCGGACGAGGTAGTCGGCGGCCGGGTCAGTCGGCGGCAAGACAAAGGTTGTCTCGCTCAAGTTCGTCCAGTTGGCAACGACCTGCATCTCTTCGGTGGACATTGCTGCGGCGTCGAGGACGACGGCAACCGGGTTGCCTCGATACGGAACGCTGGTAAAGACATCGACCTGCTTAAACGCACGTTGTTCGGTTCGCATCGCGTGATGATGCCAGACGACCGTCCTCCTGCTCGCAGATGCACGCCACTTTCACTCGGCTCGGGTTTGGCGCTAACCGCCCAACTCGATGTCTGGATCGATCGTCAACACCGAGAACCAGAAAGCGCTCCGTAGCGGCACAGCGTTTCCGTCTGCGTCGACGATGCGGGCCCCGGTGCCGTCCGTCGTGATCGTGATCGAGGTGCCCCCGAGTTCGTCTTCGACCGTCCGCTCCGGCGAGGTGGCCCAGGCCCGAGACTCGCCGTTGATCGTTGTCACGACGACCCGGGCCGACGGTGGCAGTCGGTCGTCATCGAGCACACCGTCGGTCACCGGGAACGGTGTACGACCTCCGTCAAGCACTGCGCCGTAATTGGCAAAGCTGTCACGCGAGTAGTCGCGCCCGTCGGGCCGAGCCATCACCTGCGTTTCAGGGTGCTGCTCGAGCCAGGAGGCGAACGTCGTGGTCTGTGATGGCAGGAGTTCGAGCGTTTCACCGCCAAGTGGGCCGACAAGGCCATCGCCGGCGACCTGCCACCAATACGTCCCGGTTTCACGATCAACCATCACCATGTCGTTCTCGAAGAGGGCGCTCGTGTTGCTGAACGACAGCGTCGTGTCACCGAGTTCCCGTTCGAAAACCACGCCGCTGCCACACAGGGGGCAGTACGTGATGACGACCGGCAGCCCGGCGAGTTCGTCGTTGACGATCTCGCGGGAGTTGAGCACTCTGACCGAGTAAGCCCACGCGTCACCTGCGGGGTCGACGTAGCCCACGATCAGGTCCTCGGGCGTCAACCATGCGGACGCGTCGCTTGCACTTTGGTAAAGCGGCGCATCAATTGGAGCAATCGCATCGAGGAGCCGCTCCACAGTTGCAGGGTCGGCTTCGCTCAGCGCAACACCTCCGCCGTCAAAGGTGTCGAAGATGATCTCTCCCAGATCGACCGTGGCATTCGACCGATCGAGCCTGGGTGTTTCAGATGCTGACGTCAGCGGCAGCGGACGGGTCGGTCCGGTGGCCTCTGCCGCATCGTCAGTCAGCGCTTCTGGGGCCTCATCGGGCTCGATGGTCCGATCGTCGGCAGCACAGCCAGCGGCAATCAAACTCACACCAAGACCCACCGCAACAACGGTTCGACGCATACGCATGTGTTGAGAACCACTTCGGCGGTGCAATTACTCCCACTCGTTCTCCCGCCCCGAAGCCCGACGCTCACTCCAAACGCCGCACACCGGCTAGGGGAAGAAGAGAACTAGGGGAAGATGCCTCGCCGGTCGTAGACCTCGACGAGTCGGTCGAGGGCAACGGCGTAGGCCGCTTCGCGCCGCGTGCAGCCAAGCTCGGCCCGGCGGGCAACGACGGCGTCGTGGGCGTCCCACAAGATCGTGCGAAGGCGTTCGTCGACGTCTTCTTCGCTCCAATAGCGGGCCGACTTGTTCTGCAACCACTCGAAGTACGACACGACGACACCGCCGGCGTTGGCCAAGATGTCCGGAACGATCTCGACCCCGCGATCGGCGAAGACGTCTTCGGCTTCGGGTGTGGTCGGCCCGTTTGCGGCTTCGATGATCAACCGACAATCCATACCGGTAGCCCGAGGCCCCGTTAGCTGGTTCTCGAGTGCTGCTGGCACAAAGACGTCAGCAGGTGTCGAGAAGAGCTCCTCGGTCGTCATCTCATCAGAGTCGGGAAACCCAGCCACGCCACCGTGCTCGGCAACCCAGACGCTGAGCGCTTCGATATCGAGACCCTTCTCGGCACCGATGGTTCCCGTGTGGTCACCGACCACCTGGATGCGACAGCCTTCTTCACTCGCGAGGCGAGCGAAGTGCGAGCCGACATTGCCAAAGCCCTGGACGGACACCGAGAGCGAGTCGAGACGTTCGCCGGTCTCGCCACACCAGTAGCGAAGGGCGTAGAGCACTCCTCGGCCGGTGGCGGCTTCACGACCGGCTGACCCGCCGGTGGCCAGCGACTTTCCGGTCACGACGCCCTTCACCATCTGCCGGTTCGCCGGGCCGCAGATGTTGGCGTAGGTGTCCATCAGCCAATCCATCATTTGGCTGTTGGTGCCGACGTCGGGCGCTGGGATGTCGTGCTCGGGTCCGATGTTCGAGCCGAGGGCATGAGTGAACCGGCGGACAACGCGCTGCAGTTCAGCCGTCGAGTAGTTGCCGGGATCGATCGTGACGCCGCCCTTGGCTCCTCCGAGCGGGATACCGGCCAGCGCACACTTGAACGTCATCCACTGGGCCAACGCCTTGACCTCGTCGAGATCAACATCTGGGTGAAAGCGGATGCCACCCTTGAACGGTCCGAGGATGTTGGAGTGCTGAATCCGGTAGCCGGTGAACATCTCCCACGTGCCATCATCGAGCTCGACGGGGAAGTTGACGATCACCTCGTTCTTCGGCTCGGTCAGAATCGACCGAGTGGGCTCAACGACGCCGATGAGATCTGCGGCTCGCTGGAACTGTTCGACAGCTGTCTGATGCAGGCTTCGTTGCCGTGGAGCATCCATGGGTCGGTCTCACTTGTTGTTCAGGGACGGCACCATTGACGTCCTTTTGCATCAGTCTGAGAACCAACCAATCGGCAGTCCCCGGCCCGAATGTTTGAAATCGTAGAACAGTTCTCGCCGAGTGGAAGCCGCCGTCGGACTCATACCCACAGGGCGAAAGAACTACCCCTATCAGGGGGGGGTTGGCTGGCTCCGGGGCTCGCGGGTGTCTAGGCGCTTGTGTCTGGATGCACCGAACCGAGCACCTCGAGACCGCCGCAGAACGGCCGTAGAACGGCGGGTACGGCCACCGTGCCATCGTCGAGTTGGTGGTTCTCAAAGATCGAAAGCAACGTGCGGCCGATGGCGACCGCAGTGCCGTTGAGCGTGTGCAGCACTGTGGTACCCGAGTCAGTCTTGACCCTCGTGCCCATGCGCCGCGCCGAATAGTCGGTGTAGTTCGAGCAGCTCGTGACTTCCCGATAGGTCTGCTGGCTGGGGATCCACGCCTCGATGTCGTACTTCTTCGCCGCTGCGTTTCCAAGATCGCCGGCAGCCACCGTGATCACCCGAAACGGAATCTCGAGCTCGGTGAAGATCTCTTCTTCGAGTGTTCGAAGCACCTCGAGCTCGTCCCACGACGCGTCCGGGTGGGTGTAGGAGAACATTTCGACCTTGTCGAACTGGTGCAATCGAAACAGCCCTGAGGTGTCTTTGCCGTAGGTGCCGGCTTCTCGGCGGAAGCAGCTCGAGTACCCGACATAGCGGCGAGGGAGATCAGCCTCATCGAGGCGTTCACCCCGATGGATGCCGGCGAGCCCTACCTCAGAGGTACCAACGAGAAACAGCTCGTCTTTCTCGAGCTCGTAGACCTGGTCGCGGTCGGTTGGGAAGAACCCGGCATCGACCATCATCTCTTCGCGCACGAGCACCGGCACGACAGCGGGAATGAAGCCGTGCCCGAGCAGCTTCGACATCGCGTACTGCACGAGTGCGAACTGGAGCCGCACGGCATCGCCCAAGACGTAGGCGAATCGGCTGCCCGACATACGCACCGCGCGCTCGGTGTCAACAATGCCGAGCTTCTCACCAATCGCCGCATGGTCAAGCACCGGTTCGGGCGTTCGCTCGCCGACCTCAAGCTCGACACGGAACGCATCTTCTCCGCCATCCGGAACGGTCTCGTGGGCCGGATTGGGCAGACCGAGCACGAGCTCGTCGACCTTGGCCTGCTCTGCCGCAAGGCCCTCTTCGAGTTCGCCGAGTGCAGCCTTGAGCGAACCCGCAGCTTCGATCTTGGCCTGCCGTTCGTCGGGATCAGCCCGTCCGATCTCTTTTGATGCGGCGTTGGCCGCAGCTCGGGCATCTTCGACTGCCGTCATCTGCGTGCGACGAGCCGATTCGGCCTCGAGCACGGCATCAATCACAGAAGGCTCGGCGCCCTTTCGAATGGCACCGGCCCGATAGTCGGCATCTTCGTTCAAGCGGCGGAGGTCGATCACGGAGCAAAACTAGCGTCGATCCCGCTTGGCAGTGCCCACCATTTCTCGTGAGCCATCACCGGCTTGCAAACCAACTGGAGGCTCAGTCAGACACCTCGAGCAGCTCTGAGTCGGCATGCTCCGCTTCTGAGTTCGTCTTGAGCAAGTGTCCGATCACGGCCGCTGCCACCGTCGTGCTCATCAAGAACCCGACGGGAATGACGACGAGGATCGCAATGACGATGAGGATGGGTCCAATCACGGGCTCAGTTGTATCAGACGTCGGAAGGTTGCGACTCGTCGAGGTCAGCCAACGTAGGCCCAGGCTTCGACTTCAATGCGGGCGTTAATCGGCAGTTCGGCAACGGCGACAGCGGATCGAGCGGGTCGGTGATCGCCAAACACGTCGACGTAAACAGTGTTCATCTCGGCGTAGTCAGCCATGTCGGTCAGGAACACCGTCGTCTTTACGACCGCATTCATCGAGGAGCCTTCGCCTTCGAGCAGTCCGGCCATGTTTGCAAGCGCCTGCCGCAGCTCAGCTTCGAGCCCACCCTCAACAATTGCGCCGTCGGCAATCCCGACTTGGCCCGAGCAGATGAGCCACTCGCCGGCGCGAACAATCGGGGTGTAGGGGCCAACGGGCTTCGTCATGAGGTGCGCTCCTAGATCGTTGCGCCGCATGGCGCAGGGTGAAGAAACTCGGGACTCCGAGCGGTATCACCTTAGGTGTCTGGCAGAGGTCACGATCGATTCGTGGGCCAATCTTGCGGGCAGTCCACACTCAACCAGCCTGCTGCGGCAACGGCGGCAAACACGGCGTCAGATCCGTTGACCGGTTCGCGATCATCGGCGGCATCGATCACAACGTCGATGTGGGGCGTATCAACTGCTCGGAGTACCCCGAAGCTGCGAACGGTGAGGTCGTGCACCTCACCCTCGTCGTCCACCATGAGTGCTTCTGAGGTGAGCCAGGACCATGCCATGTGGGCGGCCCCGATGCAGTAGGAGCGAAGCGTGACGGCATCCAGAACTCGCCCGCACGACACCCGAACCGAGATACCAGCCTCACTCACCGTTGCCTCTGCTGTAGCTCCCGCCGGGGTCGTGATCTCGGTGGTGCCGATCGCTCCGGCGAGCAGCACCAGAGCCTCGACCCAGCCGGCACCCCGAATCGCCGCCGAGGTCAGTGGCCCGGGAACAGCAACCGTCTCGACCTCGATACCGGGGGCCACGAGAGCGATGGCATCGGCGATGCCCGGCGTGTTCACCACGCGGATGATGCCCGAACCATCAGCATTGACCCCACCAGCAACTGGCGGACGCTTGGGCCCGAACCGTACAGCGTCTTCTCGGCTGGCGAGCGCCAACACGGGTTGGCCATGCTCCTCAGCGAGGCGCTTCGCCACCGCCGGAAGCGGTGAGGCGACCTTGCCCCCAAAAGCCCCGCCGTTGGCCAGCGGGGTCGACGGTTGTCCGCCTGGTTCGCACCACGACGCGTCGGTCTCGAGATAGGCGGGCTCGACCCACGTGGTGCGCAGCGTCGCGTCCCAACTGCCCTCTGGGACCTCGAGCGGCCAGGTGTGTTCGGCCGTGGTGCGACGGCCCTGCACCTTGCCGGCGAGCATGCGGGCCTCGTGCACGCTCTGGCCCACCACCCAACCATCGGCGCCGTCGGCAACCGCGATGAGGGCACCTTCTGGCGCGGCGTCTGCTGCGAATCCGCCAAAACCAAGCGCGACCGAGGGCTCGACCTGTTGGGCCTGGCCACCTTCGAGCTGCGCTCGGGCCGAGGCGTCGGCCAGATCACGATGGGTGTCGAGTCCCGAGTCGTCGGAACGAAACGCATCCCACGCCTCGTGGATGGTTTGCCAACCGGTGCACCGGCACAGATGAGCAAGCAGGGCTTGGTTGACGGCTGCTCGCTCGTCACCTGATTGCGCATCACCTCGCCGATTCGGTTCGTCGTCGTTCGACCACCTCCGCTCGAGTGCATCCAGGCGCAGCACAATGCCGGGGGTGCAAAAACCACACTGGCTAGCTCCGGTGTCGCAGAACGATTGCGCCCACCGATCTGATCGGGTGGGGTCGAGTCCTTCGATGGTGGTGATCTCTTTGCCTCGGGCCCGCCGGGCTGGCGTGACGCAGGCAACTCGTGGCTGGCCGTCGATGAGCACCGTGCAGCAACCGCACTGCCCCTGGGGCGAACAGCCGTCCTTGACCCCCATGCGGCCGAGCTGATCGCGCAGGACGCCAAGCAGCGTGTCGCCGTTGTCGATCACCTCGACAGCCTCGCCGTCGACGAGCAAGGACACCAGCCGCTCTCCATCGTTCACACCGTGAGGATACGGTCGTGATGTGAGGTCGAAGACGTTCAGCCGCAGGTGGTTCCTGCGCACAACGACGGCGGGTATCGCGGCGGTCGGCCTTGCTGGTTGTGGTGGCACCGCTGGCCCACCTCCACAGCTCGTTGCCCTCTTCAGCCCGTCACGCGTCATCGTTGCCGGCCGCCCCCAGCGACTGCCCTTTGGGCTGGTGGCCGAAGGTCGGCCTGCGACAGACGACGGGGCGATCGCCAGGGTCAGCGTCTTGTTCGAGGGAGAGGTGATCGACGAACAGGAGCTCACAGGCCGTCTTGTCGAACACGATCATGCGCCTGGCGTCGAGGGCCAACCCCACGAACACGCCGACATCCTGCGCTACTACGCCCTTCGCACCACGCTGCCCGAGCCCGGAGTGTTCGACCTCGACGTCGAGATCGACGGTGTCACCGTGTCGATGCCGGTCCAGGCGTTTGCCGAGGAAGAGACGATGGTGCTGCTGCCGGGCGAGCCATTTCCGCGGTTGATCACACCCACCTTTGCTGACAGCGCCGGCGTGGATCCCATCTGTTCTCGCCAGCCCGAACCATGCCCCTTTCATGCCCGCACCGTCGCCGACGAACTCTCCAGCGGACAGCCGATGGCCATTCTTGTGTCGACCCCAGCGTTGTGCGCCACTGCCTATTGCGGCCCAGTCCTGGAAACGTTGATCGATGTGGTCGCCGACTTTCCGTCGGTCACCGCCTCACACATCGAGGTGTATGCGAACGGCGCCGAGGTCAGCTTCAATCTGCTCGACCCAGCCCTCACCCCCGCAGCCTCGATGGCTGAGCTCGGCCTCGACTTCGAGCCCGCTCTGTTTCTCGTTGACGCGTCGGGTGTCGTTGTTGAACGCATCGACAACCTCTTTGACACCGACGAACTCCGGGAAGCTCTGACCGCGCTCGCATAGGGAGGCAAACGCATCCACGCACCGTGTTCGATCTCGACCGTCCCAACCACGGTTCGTGGCATTGCCCCCTTCAGATCGTTGGTTCTCAGGTTGAAGTACGACTCCACATCGAGGGTCTGATAGGAAACTGACCAGACAGTGTTTTGAACAGTGTCTTGACAGCTTTTCAGCACGATCTTGGACAGGGGGCACGCTGTGGCGGCGCACAACTACATGACACGGTCTGAGCGTGTCATGCGTGATTTTCAAGCCAAGCAACGCCTACTGACGAGTCGACCGGACGTCGCGCTCGAGCCCGCTGAGCTACGGGAGTTGATGGCCGCCGCAGACCTTGCCTTGGCCGAACTCACCGACATCCGGGCCCGCTGTATCAAAGATGAGGAAGCGGCACGGTCGGACTATCGAGCCTCGAGCCCACTTCTCGGAAGACGAAGCGGCGGCGTCCGCCGTCGGTCGATGCGGAGAGCTGAGGCCAATCAGTTCAGGTCAACCACCTCATCGATTGACCGCTGGATGAACGACCTCCACAACCTTCAAGCCTCGTTGCGCCCGACAGAGATCGATCTCAGAGACGAGCGGCCGCCCGTTTCCTCGACGGCCACAGCGACAGCGCAACACAGCGCTCTCCCACCACCCCCAGCGCGCCTGGCTGGTGCGGGCGACGAGCCGGGCCAACGTCCTCCGACAGAACACGAACAGGCCCTGTTCACGTGGCTGACCGACACGCTGCACGAAGTGCTCACGAACCGCGAACAGGCAACCTGGCCAGCAATCAGTGCACACCTGCTCGAGAGCTACGGAGCCCCACGCGACGACTTGCTCCCTTCGTATGCACGATTACAACGTCACCTTCTCAGCGCCACCGTTGCGCTCGGACGAATCGATCAGCACTCTGCGATCGAGGAGCTCACGTCCTCCTACACGGTGCTGCGTCAACAAGGCGCCTCCGTGCCCCAGCCCTGATCGAGGGCAGAGGTTGACCTCGGCAGCCTGCGCTTGAGCGCGCAACGACCCGCCGACGCGGCTGCATCAAGCGGGTCGATGAGATGTGGCAGCCCAGAGGGGCGCCGGTGGATTAGGAGAACGACTGGCCGCAACCGCAGGTGCGCTGCGCGTTGGGGTTGTCGATCGAGAAGCCAGCCTGGGTCAGACCGTCTTTGTAGTCGAGCGTTGCTCCGGTAAGGAGTTGGGCGCTCGTTGGGTCGACGACAACGTGAACGCCGACGCCGTAGGTCTTGGTGATGTCGTCGTCGGTCCGTTCGCCGTCGAAGAACATCTCGTAGCTGAAGCCTGAGCATCCGCCGGGACGAACGGCCACGCGAAGTGCAAGTGACTCGTCGCCCTCTTGGTCGAGCAGTTCCTTGACCTTGTCTGAAGCTTGATCGGTGAGTGCAATCACAGTGGACCTCCTGGGAGCGAACGAGCGGAATATGCCGGTCTGCACATCCGTCTGTCTTCTCTATCGTACAACGCCGGACGGTTTCTGAGCATTCCAAGCGGTCTCTAGACTGGGCGGATCACCCACGACCGGAGATCTCGATGACCAATCGACCCGATCCAGCCGACATCATGGCGGTGCTCAGGGGCGTGATCGACCCTGAGCTCGGAAGCGACATCGTCGATCTCGGCATGGCCAAGGGCGCCGTCGTCGATGATGACGGGCTCGTCACGATCACCATTGCCCTCACCACGATGGGGTGCCCGCTACGGGCGCAGATCCGCAACGATGCAAAGGCTCGTATCGAGTCGATGCCCGGCGTCACCAAGCTCAAGATCGACTGGACCGAGCTGAGCAAAGACGAAAAGGCAGCCACCATGAGTCGGGCTCGTGCCGTGGCGGCAGAATCCGCCGGCCCGACTGCAATACCGGCCACGGCTCGAGTCCTCGCCATCTCGTCCGGCAAGGGCGGTGTCGGCAAATCGTCAGTCACGGTGAACCTCGCTGCCGCACTGGCCAACCTGGGTTACGCCGTGGGCTTGATCGATGCCGACATCTGGGGATTTTCTGTCCCGCGGATGTTGGGGGTCGACGGACGCATCGAAGCTGTCGCCGAGGGCGACTCCCAGTTGATGACCCCCAACTCGGTCCCGATTGGGGACGGGCGAATCGACGTCATCTCGATGGGCTTTCTCGTCGATGGCGAAGAGTCAGCACTGCTGTGGCGGGGTCTGATGCTCAATCGAGCAGTCCAACACTTCCTCGAAGACGTCGCCTGGGCCGACGACCTTGACTACGTCCTCATCGACATGCCCCCGGGCACAGGTGACGTTGCCATGGGCCTGGCCCGGATGCTCCCGAGAGCAGAGATGATCGTCGTGACGACGCCGGCAACAGGAGCACAGAAGGTGGCAGCCCGAGCCGTCTCGATGGCCCGCAAATCGCACGTGCGCGTTGCCGGAGTGATCGAGAACATGTCCGTCTTCGTGAACGAGGCCGGCACCCGCTACGAGCTCTTCGGCTCAGGCGGTGGGCAGGAGCTCGCCAACCTTGCCGGGGTACCGCTCATTGGGTCGGTCCCGATCGAGCCAGAGGTCTCCAGCGGGGGCGACAGCGGAACCCCAGCCGCGCTCGGCGAGGGCCCGGCAGCCGAGGAGTTTCGCTCCATTGCCAACCGGATCGTGGAGGACATCTCTCCCCCGGTCGAGATGGCCGGGTGCACGGCTCGCATCTTCGACGCTGTAGAAGAAGCCCTCGACGCCGCCGGACTCTAAGTCTCGGCGTCCTTGGCCCCGAGGCCCGTTCAGGGCAAGGCGTCACCCGGCTTGCTCCTGTTCGCTTCGCTCAGAAGTCGCGGCGCTCGGGCAACCCCTTGCCCTTCACTCCTTGGAGTTGGGCTACCTGACCCCTACGAGGATGTTGGCCAGGCACGCAAGTCGGCGGAGGGACGGAGCCGCTCGAGCCTGACACCCAATCGCGAGTAGCGGTCTGCGACAACAGACCCAATATGACAGCAAGGCGGCGGAGGGACGGAGCCGCTCGAGCGTGACACCCAATCGCGAGTAGCGGGAGGCGATAGCCGACCCAATGTGATGAGCTTTTTGCTCCGAAGCGACGAAGGAGCGAGGGTAAGCAAAAAGCAGAAAAGAGGACCGGATCGCCCGCCGGTCCTCTTTTCGCTTTTGCTCTGGAAGAGGGAGGGATGTCTCTTCCAAAGTCCCTTGAGAAGATGGCCTGATCCGGGGAGGGAGTCCGGACCAGACCGGTTCCCGAGCGACAACTGGGTGGAGTCATCGAACTCGGGAGAGATTGCCCGGTCTGGGGGGGGAGTCCAGACCAGGCTTGTTCTGAGTTCCGCCGAACTCAGAGAACTAAACGAACGGGGATTTCGATTTGGTGGGACGAGGCCGGATCGCCCGACCGACCCCGTCCCGTACTCGGATAGCTGAGGGCTACATCCGAGGATCTATGACTCTCAGGCCTGTGGGTCGTTCGAGCCGGAGATGCGGTCGTACACGTTTGGCCAGAAGCGGTCACGTGCTGCCCAGATACCACCGACACCGAACTTGATGATGAGGATGGCGGACATTGAACCAATGATTGCGGTGAAGAGCGTGTCGACAATGTCAGCGGCGAACTCGATCTGATCCATTGCGGCGAAGACGCCGATCATCCAGATGGCTCCGACAGCGATTCGTCCGAGGAGCGGACCAAACGATGAGTTGGCGAGTCCTGGGCGGATGATGTCTGCTACTGCGTTGGCCACGAGGCCGGTGACGATGAGGATGATGATCGCAACGATGAGCTTCGGAATGAAGGCAACGAGGTCAGACAGCAGGTCGCTGATGGCATTCGGACCGAATGCGCTCAGTGCGAGCTGCAGGACCATGAGCATGATCATGTAGTAGATCAGCGTGGCAACGAACCGTCCGCTGTTTGCGAACCCTGCACGCTCAAGTGGTGCGCCGATTCCTGCTTTGTCGATGTAGCTGTCGAAGTTGATCTTGTTGAGCACTGTCATGATGGCTCGGCGAATGAACTTCGCAATGAACCAGCCAATCACGAAGATCAGCAAGAATGCGATCAGCTTGGGCACGAACGATGCGAGATCTGTAAACGCATCCGTTATCGAAGCACCGAAATCGATGTCTATGGCGAGCATGTCTGTTTCTCCCTTTAGGTTTTCCTGTGGCACGTGCCAGTAATTTGGACGTGCCTCAGTGGCGGTAGGTCGCGAAGAATTCAAGATTTCTTCCCGACAGGTTCTGGACACTAGGGCCTGACCAGTACTGAGTCGGACAACCCAATCAAAGATTCGCGACTCCCCTAAGGTTGAGTGCGTCATATGAAGATCAGACGCTTCTTCCGATCCCGCCGGGTACTTCCCGTTCTCTGGGCCGTGCGCCCCGGCGCCGGCGAGTCGGTAACGCCCGGTCGTAAAACGGCAGATGTCGACCCGGAAGAACTCCACAACCTCGTTGTCGAGTACGGCGACGCCGTGTATCGCCTCGCCCTGTCGATCGTTCGAGACTCTGCGCTGGCCGAAGACGTCGCGCAAGACACGATGATGAAGGCGTGGCTTGCACTGCCAACGTTCCGGGGAGACTCATCACTCAAGAGCTGGGTGATGCGTATCGCTCACAACACCGCGATCTCGACCCTGCGCACTCGACGAGCTGCCGTCACCGATCCGCATGACTTCCCCGAGGAAGAAACATTGCCCGAGCGTTCGATCGAACGTCGGGTCGAGTCCGGTTCGGCAATGTCGGCTTTTGTCGAAGCCCTCGATCTCCTCGACGAGCTGTCGAGGAGTATTGTCGTGCTTCGTGAGATCGAGGGAATGGCCTACGACGACATTGCGGATGTTCTCAACGTCCCGCTTCCGACCGTGAAGACTCGCTTGCTGCGAGCACGGCGCCGACTGAGCAGCGCGCTCCGGGAGTGGGAATGATCATCGGCCACCCCTCAAAGCGCCACCTTCGGGCATGGCTACTCGGCGAGAGCAACGATCAGCTCGACGAGCACCTCACCGACTGTGACCGGTGCGCGTCCATCATCGAAAACATGGAGGAGCCCCGCACTGACGGGCTGATCGCAGAGACCCTCCACAAGATCCTCGAGCCACCTGTCGATCTGACCGATCGCATTGAAGTACGGGTCGCGGAACGGCTCGATTCCCGACAGGTCGTTGGCTACATGGCCGAAATGTTCGGCGCAGGTCTCGAGACATCCAAACTGTTACTCACAGATGAGCCAGACTGACTGCCGTCAGTGACTCTCGAAAGGTTCCCCAATGACAACGAGTGACTGGATCCTGGTTGGTGCCGCCATCGTCGGGGGCATCTTGGTTGGCATCATCTTGTCGCGGGTTCTGAACGCCGTGTTTGGCTCACCCGCTCGACCAGAGCCACTCCAGCAGGCGGCCGGGCCGCTCTCCAGCCTCGGGCTGTGGGCCGGGGTTGTCGGTGGACTCTTGATCGCCTTGGGCATCATCTCGCCATCGTCGGTCGACCAACTGCCAAAGGATCTCATCAACTTCCTGCCCAAGGTGCTGGCCGCAGCGATCCTCGTGATTGCCACCAACGTGTTGGCCTCGTTTGCGCTGGCCGCCGTCGCGCCCGCGATGGCTCGGGCGTCAACAAGTCTGCAGAATCAAGTCTCGATGATTGTCCGAGGGGTCATCGTCGGACTGGGAGCGCTGCTCGCTATCCGCCAGCTCGGCGTCGATACCGCAGTGATCAACCTCGGCGTCGCTGCGATCTTCTTCGGCATCGCGGCAAGCCTCACTATGCTCGTCGGCCTCGGCGGCCACCGTGTCGCCACCGAAGTCGCATCAACACGAGCGGTGAAGCGTCTGGTGCAAGCCGGTGACCAGATCAGCGTCGACGGCGTCACGGGCCTGGTCACAGCGATCCACCCGACGGCGGTTGAAGTGACACCCAAGAACAGCGACTCCGTTCTCATTCCGTCATCGATCCTCATGTCGCACTCGGTGAGCATTCGTCGAGGCGAGCCACTTCTGACTGCTGACGACGGCTGAACGCGAGCGGGAGCCCCGAAGGGCTCCCGGTTCAAACGCTGTTCGGCGGCTCGACGGCGTGTCGACCGCTCACGCTCACAGACCGAGAAAGGCCTTCGCGTCCTCGATGTATTGGCCGTGTCCGGGAGCGACGCTCTTCAGGCGGTAGCTCTTCACCCGAGCGGGAAGATCGTCCGGAACCCCGTCGTCGAGCAGATCACCAGGCAGCAGGCAGCGTTCCTGCTCGAGCACGAAAGCGTGCTTGCCCTCGTCTGGCTCGCCCATGGCCATGGCAATGATGCGGAACTCGGTGGCATCGATCTTGTAGCCATCGCCGATCACTTCGTCAGCACCGGCAAAACCTGCCGGAGCAAGGAGTTCGGCACCGGTGAGCTCTTTGAGCTTCACTGCGCCAGCGGCGTAGTCGTCGCTGGTATTGGTCATGACGATCCAACGAATCCGATCGCCACCGCAGCCGCAGACCACGTCGAGGTGATCAGCAGCGCCGGGACCGGGGTCGATGATCACGATCTCGTCGATCCCGATGAGATAGGTGTTGAGTCCAGGCTCACCGTCGCCACCTTGATTGGCGATGCGTCGGACAAGCGGGCTCAGGGCCCGGGCCACGCCCGGCGTGATCGGTGGTGGTGGTGTTGGTTCTTCAATGGACATCGGCAGCGAATCTCCTCCGCAACGAGACAGTACGAACTACGAGCTTTAGAACAGCTCTGGCCGGGACGCCCGGCCGTCAGGATCGGTGACATCTGGGCCGTCGACGACGTCAACGTCAACAACGTCCGGATCGACTCGGCGCCCGGCTTGACGGACTCGATCGAACAGGTCGAACGGCTGGGCTCCGCCAGTCGGCGAGAGCGGTTGAAAGGCCTGCATTCGCTTGCTGACGGCAGGGCTAACAAGGGCACGAACCGGGGGAACGAACATCAGCGCACCAAGTGCGGCAGTGAGAAACCCGGGGACGATCAGCAAAAGCGCGCCCACGGCATTCAGGCCGAGCTTCGTGGCGAGACCACCGGCAGATGACCCAGCCCCAGAAGACGATGCCGTCAGCGGGTTGACCAATTCCTGCAGCGCACTCGGAATCTGACTCAGGTTTCGCCGGAGAATGAAGGTGCCAAGACCGACCAACGCAAGCGAGAGTAAGAGGCCAAATCCGAAGCCAATAGTGGCGAAAACTCGCGAAGAAACGAAGAACTCGGCCACGACGACAATGAAAATTGTGACGGCATTCCTCGAAAGCATGAGCTGCCATGCTATCGGGCGACCCTGCTTCCTTGACCGGCACCCCACACTCCTCGTTCGTTCCGACGAGGTTCGGAGCGGCTCCGCTCTCTATCCTCAAAGCTCGTGGCATCCCCCGAACCAACGGCTGATCGATCGGCTCGCCCACCCTCGGTCGATCAACTCGCAACGTCCATCGAAGCCACTGGGCTGCCGCATCCGCTTCGAGTGGAGGTGGCACGGCAAGCCATCGCCGACGACGACGTTGGACATCTTGAGTCACGCGCCGCACACCGCGCTCGGCAAATGCTCACGCCGGTGATCAACGCAACCGGGGTTCTTCTTCACACCAACCTCGGCCGAGCGCCGTTGGCCCACCACCAAGATGCCTCGTTCTTCAACCTCGAACTCAACCTGGCATCGGGCAAACGAGGGAGTCGCCAACACGCGGTCGGGTCGCTCATCGCATCTGCTGTCGGCGCCGAGGCTGCCATTGTCGTGAACAACTGCGCCAGCGCTGTGCTCCTGGCGCTCGCTGCGCTGCCACAGGGGCGCGGTGTTGCCGTCAGCCGGGGCGAGCTCGTGGAGATCGGTGGTGGGTTCCGGGTACCAGATGTGATGGCGCAGTCCGGGGCTCGACTGGTTGAAGTCGGCACGACCAACCGGACTCGCCTTGCCGACTTCGACAACGCGATTCAGAACGACGACGTCGGCCTCGCCCTTCATGTGCACCAGTCCAATTACCGGATCATCGGATTCACCGAAGCCGTCTCAATCAAGGAGTTGGGCACCCTCGATGTTCCGGTGTTGGCCGACATCGGATCTGGCCTGCTCGACGCAGGCTGCCCGTGGCTGAGCGGCCCACCACCTACGTGGTTGGCCGGCGAACCCGCCGCTCGCCAATCGCTCGCTGACGGCGCCGACCTCGTGATGTTCAGCGGCGACAAGCTCATGGGCGGGCCCCAGTGCGGCATCCTGGCTGGTTCTCGTGAGCTGATCGACAAATGTGCCAGCCACCCGCTGGCTCGCGCCGTCCGCCCAGGCGGACTCGTCCTGTCCTCGCTCCAAACAACGATCCTCAGCTACTTGAACCGCGACGGCACCGCCATCCCCTTCTGGCGACAGGCAACAACTCCCATCGATGACCTGCGTCAGCGAGCCGATGCGGTTGCGACGCAATGCGCGGGCGCACCGGTGGCAGTTGGCGTGATCGACACCATGGCCGTGCCCGGCGGCGGCACGCTGCCCGGAGTCGAGATCCCAAGCGTTGGGCTGCGTCTGGAAGGCGACATGTCGCGTCGCTTGCGGTTCGAGGATCGCCCCATCATCGCTCGAGTCGAAGGTGGCGCGACCGTCCTCGATCTGCGCACGATCGACCCGTCAGACGATGATGCCGTCGCCGCTGCGCTCAACACACTGACATGACCGTCATTGCCACCGCTGGCCACGTCGATCACGGCAAGTCGACCCTCGTCAAGTCGCTGACCGGCACCGATCCCGATCGCTGGGACGAAGAGAAAGCTCGAGGGCTCACGATCGATCTCGGCTTTGCCACCTGTCGATTGCCCTCAGGCCGCGATCTGTCCTTCGTCGACGTGCCGGGCCACACCCGCTTTCTGCGCAACATGCTGGCCGGCGTTGGCGCCGTCGAAGGCTGTGTCTTCGTGGTGGCCGCCACCGAAGGCTGGAAAGAACAGTCAGAAGAGCACCTGCGCATCCTCGATTTGCTTGGCATCCGGCACGGCATCGTGGCCTTGACCAAGCTCGACCTCGTCGACGACGACCTCCTCGAGCTCGCCATGCTCGACGTCGAGGAGCACGTCGAAGGAACGTTCCTCGAAGGCGCTCCCGTGATTCCCGTTGCGGCGACAGTGGGAACGGGGTTGCCCGAGCTCGCCGAGGCCATCGACACGCTCATCGACGAGATGGGCCCAGAACGCGATCTCGATCGCCCGCGGCTCTGGGTCGATCGAGCCTTCTCGTCCTCCGGAGCGGGAACCGTGGTCACCGGCACGTTGACGGGCGGGACCATCGCCGCCGGCGAGGACCTCTACGCCATGCCTGGCGCAAACGGGGCTCGCATTCGAGGCCTCCAGAGCCATCACCGATCGGTTTCGTCGATCGGGCCCGGAAACCGCGTTGCCATCAACCTCACGGGCATCGATCACAGCGACCTGCGACGAGGCGATGTGATGATCCGTCAAGGCCAGTGGCACGACTCCGCCATGGTTGATGCCGAGTTGACCGTGCTGGCCTCGCTCAAGCACGACGTGTCTCGTCGAGGCGCCTACGCGGTCTACCTCGGGTCGGGCGAGTTCAGTGCCAAGGTGCGAGTGCTCGGCCCAGATGTTCTGCCGCCCGGGACCTCGGGATCTGTGCGGCTGTATCTCGATCGCCCGATTCCTGTGCTTCCCGGCGACCGCTATGTGCTGCGAGAGCGAGGACGCGACGAAACGGTTGGTGGCGGCCAGATCCTCGACATCGACCCGCAGCTGCCAGCATCAAAGGCCACTCCGGATCGCGACGTCGACCGAATGGTGCGCGAGCGAGGCTGGGTCGAGGCCGATCATCTGAGCAAGTTGTTGGGTGAACCCGTCGAACCAACCCTCGGACGTTGGTTGGTCGATCCAGCTGTGCTCGTCGAAACAACCGAGCGAGTTCGAGCCGCGATCGCTGACGCAGGGCCCCTCGGGCTCGACATTGCCAGCTTCGACGAGCACGAGCGTGCCGTGATCGCAACCCAGCCCGATCTCCACATCGATCAGAGCCGCATCACCGTCGGCGAGGTGCGCGACCCGCTCGCCGACCATCCGTGGATCACCGATCTCGAGGCCGACCCGTTCAGTCCCCCAGGCCCAGACGGCGTCGATCGCGGCGAGGTCAGAGAACTGGTTCGACGCGGTCTGGTCGTCGAACAGGACAAGGTCTTCTTCGCCGCTTCGTCGATCGACAAGGCGGCGCGACTCGTCGCAGGAAAACTTGCTGAGCAACCTGAAGGCATCACAGTGGCCGAAGTGCGCGACCTGCTCAACACGTCGCGCAAGTTCGTCTTGCCGATCTTGGCCTATCTCGACGGCAACGGCATGACCCGTCGACGAGAAGATCTGCGTATTGCGGGGCCGCGTCTGCCCGAACCCGACTGAACGACGCAGGGCCTGCAACGTGGAGGGAACGCTGCAGGCCAGTGTTGGTCAACTCAGTGTTGGTACGAGCAGATTAGGTTGCGGTGAGAATGATCTCGCGACGCTCGTTCTCTGTGAGACCACCCCAGATGCCGTGTTGCTCACGGATCGAGAGCGCATATTCGAGACACGCGTCGCGCACACCACATTCGGTGCAGATCTCTTTGGCCCGCTTCTCACGCATGCGCTTTTCGGACCGCCGCTCGAGTCGCGGCGGCGGAAAGAAGATGATTTGATTCGGACCACGACAGGCTGCCCGGTGATGCCACTCTTCGGCGTCCAGACGTTGAATACTCACAATCGGTTACCCCCCTTGAATGCGAGAACCCGAATCTAGGTCCTGTGACAGATGTCGCACAAGGGCCAATTTTGTCGGCGTTGCTTTGGAGGGTGGCGACAGCGCCAATCGAAGCGAGTCGTGGCGGGGCTGTCAGCGCTCGCGATAGTCGCGAGCACCGCCTGATTCAGGCTCAACAAGCAGCATCAGGCGGTCAATCCCGACGACTCGTACCTCTTCGCCGTTCTTGATCGGTGTCGCTCGGTTGGTGACCGCTCGCCACGGGGTGTCGTCAATGGTGACGGTTCCGGTGGGGTCGACCGAGCTCGTGGCGGTTCCCATCTGCCCGATCATCCACTTCCGACCGATCGTTGGCGTCGAGAAGCGTGTCCTGACCATTGACGGCATCCCTGTGTACACGTAGAGCACCGCGCCGATGATTCCGAACATGCCAGTAATCCACGACATGGAGATGCCGTCGGCAAAGAGAAACCACGTGCCGAGCGTGAAGAGCACGATCCCGAGCGCCGAGTACAGGCGAGGAACATTGGTTTGGACGTCGACGGCGACCGAGAGCATCGAGAGGATCAGCAAACCAATGGCCCACCAGCGCGTCGGCAACACGTCGAGGCCAAAGCTGCCGAGCACGAGCATGAAGGCGCCGATGACACCAGCGACACCGACGCCGGCCGTGAACAGCTCGAAAAGCAGCAGCGCAAGACCGCCAACGAAGAACAGATATGAAACCTCAGGGCTCGCAACGGTGTGAAACAGCTGCGCCGTGATCGGCAGGTTCAAGAACTGGGCCTGCGTGAGCTGGCTCGCGTCGTCGCTCACCGCCGGCGAGCGGTATCCCTCGATCTCGTTGACGAAATCACGCAGTACGGAGGCTCGCTCAATCGGGCCAACTGAGACGCCGAGTTCGACTGCTTCCTCACCGTCGACCGAAACGGTTCTGAGACGATCCGTGGCCGGACCGAATGGCGCGTCGAATGCTCCTTCTGGCAGCCGCGATTCACCGATTTCGCCGACCCGCGAGCCAGCGGCCACCCCGACCAAGTCGGTGAGGCCGAGAAGTTCGGCGCTGCCGCCGAGGGCAACAGACCCGCTCGGCCCGACCCATCCGACGATCTGCAGGGGTGACGTGGCGATCAGCTCTGCCAGCTGAATGAACTCGTCATCGTCGAGCACGGAGCCCTTCGAGTCGATGGCGAGAACGAGGGCGATGACATCCTCGGCCGCGGCATCGTCTTCGGCCCGCTTGAGTTCGGTCGTGATGAAATCAGCCATCACGGGGTCGAGCAGACCCGACACGGTCAAGATGCGGATCTGCCCGTCAGAGTCGTTGCCTGACTGCGCCGGCACAACGGGGCTTGATTGGGCTGACGCGGCCGCGACTGAGCTGGCGGGTGTTGCGACCAGGCTCGAGAGCCCGAACAGCAAAACGCCAAGCATCATCAAGCCGAGCGATACCCTCCGGCGTCGTGAGCGCCGCTGCATTTCTTCGTTCATCTCGCATCCTCATCGTCGCTGGAAAAGGCGGCGTCGGAAAGACCACGGTAGGCGCAACTCTCGGCGTCGCGTCTGCTCGGAGCGGCCTCGACACCTTGCTCATCGAACTCGAGGGACATTCAACCCTCGGTCGGCCCTTCGGAATCGACGAGTTGCCCTATGAAGACACTGATCTGATCGAGGCCGGCGAAGGGCGATTGCGGGGTCGCCGCATCACGCCAGACGAGGCACTGGTCGACTATCTCAGCGGCAACGGCCTCGATCGAATCAGTGGCCGGCTGGCACGAACCGGCACCATCGATGTCGTGGCGACAGCGGCGCCTGGCATCCGAGATCTGTTGACGCTCGGCAAGATCAGGCAGATCGAAGAGAACGAGAACGTCGACCTCATCGTGGTTGACGCACCGGCCGCCGGCCACGCCGTGACCTTTCTCAGATCGGCAGCAGGCCTGAGCGAGGCGGGCGCAGACGGGCCGGTCAAGGACCAAGCCGATCTTGTTTCGGAGATGTTGGCCGACGACACCCGTTGCCAGGTCGTTCTGGTGACGCTGGCCGAAGAAACACCCATCTCAGAGGTCATCGAAACGGCCTACAGCCTCGAGGACGACGTTGGCATCGCTCTCGGTCCGATTGTCGTCAACAGCCTCGTGCCGGCGATGCCTGGCCTCGAAGCCGAGCTGAATGATCTCGGCAACTCGAGGTCGAAAATCAACCGCGCTCGTCGTGCGGCAGCCAAGTATCGGATCGCTCGGCGCCAGAGCCAGGCTGATGAGGTGAAGCGCCTCGACGTCGAGCTGCCGTTGCCGAGGATTGACTTGCCCATGTTGTTCCGAGCGGGCCTCGACGAAGCATCGATTTCCGAGCTCACCGACGTCATGCTCGAGCAACTGGACGCCCTTGGCAGCACGCCAGGCCAGGTCGCAGAATGACGGAACCGTCCGAAGTGACTCGTCCGTCCGGGCTGATTCACGAGGCAGACGTCATCATCTGCCTCGGCGCCGGCGGGGTCGGGAAGACCACGACAGCGGCCTCATTGGCCATTGCGGGCGCCAACGCCGGGCGTCGCACCGTTGTGCTCACGGTCGATCCGGCACGACGGCTCGCCGATGCGCTCGGCATCAGTGAGCCCAACGAGGCTTCTGATCGACGAGGGATCGGCGGCGCGAACTGGGGCAACGAACCTCGCCGGATCGGAGGACCGTGGGAACGATCCTCCGATGCCGGATCCGGTGGTGAGCTGTGGGCGGCGATGCTCGACCCGTCAGCAACCTTCGACGCGCTGATCACCGAACACGCGGCCTCACCCGAACAAGCTCAACGAGTCCTCACCAACCGCCTGTATCGCAATCTCACCTCGACGCTCTCGGGCACGAACGAATACATGGCAGCAGAGCGACTGCGAGCGTTGCATCTCGACGATCGGTTCGATCTCGTGGTGGTCGACACGCCTCCCTCCCAACACGCCATCGACCTGCTCGATAGCCCGGGCCGCCTCAGCCGCTTCGTCGACCACCGCCTGTACCGGTCGATCCTCGCCCCGAAACGAGGCATCATGCGGGCGGTCAACGCGGCTACCCAGCTTGCGGTGCGCATGATCAGTCGCCTGGTCGGCACGGCGCTGCTCGAAGACGTCGTCGACTTCTTCGCCGCCTTCGAAGGCATGGACGAAGGTTTCAGGACGAGGGCCGCCGAGGTCGATGAACTGCTGGGCTCTGAGCGGGCCCGCTATGTGCTGATCTCAGCGGCCCGAGAGACTGCGATCGCTGAGTCGACATGGACAGCCGCACGTTTGGCGGAGCGAAATCGCACCGTTGATGCGCTCATCGTCAACCGACTCACGCCGGATTTCGGCGCCGCGAACCTCGACCTGGGCGACGACCCGCTCGATGCCAATCTTCGACAGTTTGGCGATCTGCGGGCCTCAGAGCGAGAACTCATCGCCACGCTCGCATCACGCATCGCCGATCTCGGGACCGGAGCCGGTGACGAACCTCAGGTCGTCGAGATCGAAGAACGAGCAGAACCCGTTGCCGACCTCGCGGGACTCACGGCAATCGCTGACGCGCTGAAAGCGCTGCAAACCTGACGGCCGAGGAGCCGAGCACAACAGTGCTCAAAAAGCAGTGCTCGAAAGGCAGTGCTAGAAGAACTAGCTCTCGGGGTACGGCTCGTCGAGGGCCTCGACGGCCTCTTCGAGGCTCTCGGTGACCGGCACGATGCGATCAAACCCGGTGGTGTTCAATAAGCGTGTGATTGCCGGTCGATCGGACCGCACGGCAACGGCGCCATCGGCTTCGCGGGCCCGCCTGATACCGGTGATCAGCGCCCCGAGACCGGCTGAGTCCATGAATGGAACATCAGACAAATCGATGAGCAACCGCTCATGACCAACAAGGTTGGAGAGGGCCTCCCGGAACGATCCGACGGTGTACGCGTCGAGCTCACCCGATGGGCGACACAACGTGTAGTTCTCAGCTTCTTCAAGATGGATCTCGATCACGAGTTCCGTCCTCCTATGACTGACGCAATGTCCAGCCCTGTCCCAGTGGGCGGATGTTAGCGCCTTCCCGGTCCCACACGGCCTAGCCCTTCCAAGTCTCGCTGAACTCAGCGCTGTTCACGCATGACATTCGGCATCAACCCAGTACGATGACGCTCCAATGACTGGGATCCTTCTCGCCACCGATTCCGACGCCGTCTTCCACGAGGTCGACAGTGCATTGGCTGGTGCTGACACCACCGTCTCACGGGTTCGCCGAGGGTCCGACGTGCAGGCCGTCTGTGCCGCTCAAGATCCCGACCTCGTGATTCTCGATTTGCAGATCGGAAACATGGGCGGCGTTGCGACGTGCCTTGCGCTCCGCCAGGACGAGGGTGCGGGCCGGCTTGGCCAACGCCCCGTTGCCCTTCTGCTCGATCGTGCTGCCGACGTGTTTCTCGCTCGCGAGGCTGGCGCAGATGGCTGGCTCGTCAAGCCACTCGATTCACTTCGACTTCGTCGATTGTCGAAGCGTCTTCTTGCTGGAGAGACCGTTTTTGAGGGCGTTTCGACGCCCGGCTGAAGATAGTCTTCCCAGCACACAACACGGGTTGTGGCGCAGCTTGGTAGCGCGCCTCGTTCGGGACGAGGAGGTCGGGAGTTCAAATCTCCCCAACCCGACCACACATTTGCCTGACCTTTTTCTTTAGTCGTTGGTTGACCCGCCCGATATTCGGGGGGTCATGAGACACGCTTCAGAACATTCCATTGAGAAGCCGGGCGCAAAGAGTGGCAGCGAGTTCGACACAACTTCCGCCGATTTCGCACCACCAGTTACGGCGACACAGGCCCTTGAGGTCCGCCAAGTTGCTGGAACCCACGCGGGCGGCTCGTTTGCCCTCAGCCAGGGAAGCTTTCGGGTCGGCCCAGGCGAGGCTTCGGCAGCACTCGAATCAGGCAAAACCGCCAGCCCACGGTTCGGGCTCACCGTTGCGCCTGATGGCACAACTCAGCTCATCCCGCCAGCGGGCGGCATCACCGTTGACGGTCGTCCTGTCACCAGCCCCGTGGCGCTCGAGCCCGGGCAGATCATCGACGCAACGTCAGCTCGCTTCCAGATCGGTATCGCCCGAGATCGAGATGCCCTTCAGGCCGAGGCAACCGACGAACTGACTTCCCCATCACTCTCCCCGATGCCGGCAGCGTCCAAGAAGCGGGGCGTCGACAACGACGTCATGGACTGGCTCCACAGCGTGCAGGCAGAGATGGCCCGCTCAATGCGAACCGGGTTTACGCCGGATGAAATCAAGCGGCGCAGCGTGATCGGACCTTCTTCATTCCGCATTGCACCCGTCGGCTCAACGCTCTTCGGGAGGGCTCCCGTTGCCCTCGGCGACCTCGGGCTCAATCTGCCCGGCGACTTGTCCTTGGTCAATAAGCAGACTCGAACCGCGGTCGGTGCGAGCAGCATCGTTCCGTCTGTACCGCTCGACGTCGACCTCCTCACCCAGTCGATCGCAATCGTTGGTCAGACGAGTAGCGCCCAAACCATCGCCTCGTGGTTGACGCTGTGCGTCAGTGTCCTGGCGAGTCCGGACGATGTCGGCGTGACGATTCTGGCAAGAAACAACCGCGGCGACTGGTCCTGGTGCGACGCCTTGCCTCATGCCGAGCAACGGCCCGGTCGAGCCCTGAACATCATCATCAACGATCGGCAAACCGACCTGGGGCGCCTGCCCACCAATGGCGTCATCTCGATCGTCGACAATCACGGCGACATCCCAGACGACACCGAGATCGTCCTCGATCTCAGCGGGGCGGACCCAACGCTGCAAGACACCACGACAGGCCGTTGCATCGACGGCGTCACACCCATCGGCGTATCAAGCGTCTTTGCCTACGACGTCACGTTTGCCATGGCTGAGCATTTCCTTCCACCGACTGGAGTTCAGCGATGACCACAGCATGGGTTCTCGAAAAGACCTCTTCTGATCACATCGAGCTTCCGGACCTGTCTTCGACGGCAGTTCCCAGTGAGGTAACCGCCGCTGCGGTCGGATCAACCGCTGGGGCGGGTGCAGCTGCAGTGTCAGCCGCTCCTCTGTTTGATGGGCACGACTCGGTGATCGGTCCGCTCGAACTTGATTCTGTTCCGGCAACCAGCAGCCGGCGCGACGACGGGCCCGACAAGCGTGGATTCGCAGGTCTCGGCAAGTTCGCCGCCGGGCTTGTCGGTGCGCTCGCAATTGGGGCTGGCGCGTACTTGTTCGCGTGGCCCGCCCTCTCTGCCTATCTCAATTCGGAGCCCGAGACGGTCGCGTTCGCTGACCCCGACGCGGCACCGACCCAACGTTTCGTGATCGAGGGTGACACCCTGTATCTCGAGGGAAGCGTTCCCGATCAACAGATCTCCAGTTCGATCGAGGCCATGGCGACCGAGGCACTCGGTGAGGACAGTGTCATCAACAACTTGGAGATCGATCCAGACGCGGTGTACCGAGAAGATGCCCAGGTACCGCTGAGCGTGGCCGAGACTGTGCTCTTTTCGACGGGTCAGGCGGACGTCGGGACCCAATACCAGGATCTGATCGATCTCGGCGTGA
>CALJSB010000136.1 GCA_937976305.1 uncultured Acidimicrobiales bacterium | reverse complement strand
CCCCCATGTCCGGCAATTCCGCTCAAAACGGCAAAACGCTTCGCCTGCGGCCTTGGCAGCGGCGTGCGCTTGATGCCTACGAAGAGTCGAAGTCATCCGACTTCTTGGCTGTCGCGACCCCCGGTGCAGGTAAGACCACCTTTGCCCTCACGGCTGCTCGCCTGACGCTGCCAGAGCTCACCGGCCGCTTGGTCATCGTTGCCCCTACCAAGCACCTCAAAGAGCAGTGGGCTGAGGCTGCAGAACGATTCGGACTGCACCTCGATCCCGATTGGAGCCCAAACGCCGGCATCCCAACGGATGTGCATGGCGTCATCACCACCTACCAACAAATCGGGTCGTCACCCGAAGCGTGCGCGCCGGTCGCAGCAGGCGGGTTTGTCATCCTCGACGAGGTGCACCACGCCGGCGAGGAACGGTCCTGGGGCGACGGGATCCGGACAGCTTTCGACGGGGCGGCCCGTCGTCTCGCGCTGTCCGGCACGCCCTTCCGCAGCGACACACGTTCGATTCCGTTCGTCCGCTACACCGCCGATCAGGTCGTGCCCGACATCGAATACGGGTACGGCGATGCCCTCGCCGACGGTCGAGTTGTTCGGCCGGTGTACTTCCCTCGGTTCGGTGGCCACATGGAGTGGATGGCGCCCGACGGCGCGGTGTTGGCTGCAACGTTTGATGATGCCCTCGCGCGGACCCAAGCCAATCAGCGGCTACGGGCGGCGTTGAGCCTCGATGGTGAGTGGCTGCCCACCGTGCTGAGCCACGCCAACCAACAGTTGGTGCGGATTCGCGAGCGTCACCCAGACGCGGGTGGCCTTGTGATCGCTTCGGATCAGGAGCATGCCTGGGGCATTGCCCGACTTCTGCGGGACCGGTTCCGTGCCAACCCGACCGTCGCGGTCAGCGAAGACCCCGATGCCTCAGCCAAGATCACGAAGTTCTCCCAGGGCAATGCACCATGGATCGTCGCCGTTCGCATGGTGTCAGAAGGCGTCGACATCCCCAGGCTCCGGGTCGGCGTGTTTGCGACCACCACCACGACCGAACTGTTCTTTCGGCAAGCCGTTGGCCGCATTGTTCGCCACACTCCCGGTGGCGGCCTGCAGCGGGCGTACCTGTTTGTGCCAGACGATGTCCGGCTCAAGCACTGGGCCGACAGCATCGCTGAGGTTCGCCGCCATCGGCTCGAACGTCGTTCGCCAGCCGAGACCGATGAGCTGGTCGACCAAGACGATGATCGCGATGAAGGTGAGGCCGATCAGCTTTCGTTGTTCGCCGTGTTGTCGGCAACGGCAACCGATCTGGCTGCCGAAGACGACATCTTCGTTGAGGATGAGCAACCCGAGTCCGAGACCGCCGCGGAGCCAGAGGCTGAAGAAGAACAACTCGTCATCGACCTCACCGCGCTCCCACCGCCGATCTCTGGGCTGTCGTTTCGAGCCTCGAGTCGACGCGAACGCGAACAAATGCGAGATCTCAATGCCGAACTCGCGCGCCAGCTCGTCGATCGCACCGGACGCACCCACGCGGCGGTGAACTTCGAACTCAACCGACTGGTTGGCATTGGCAAGGTGTCCGAGGCCTCGGTCGACCAGCTGCAACGACGAGCCAAGGCGGCAGAAGACTGGCTGGCTCGGGACTCGAAGCGACGGAACATGGCCCGCTTCGTCTGAGCTGCGAGCATCATCTGTCGCCCCAGCTGGCCCTCGATCCTTCGGGCTGACAGGCTCACGTGATGTACCAGATCGGAGATGTTCGAATCACCCCGGTCGTCGAGATGGCGACAACCTCGGCGATCCACTGGCTGCTGACCGATGCGACGGCCGAGCAGATTCTCGAGATCCCCTGGCTGGTTCCGCACTACGCGAACGACGCAGGCAAGGTCTTCATGACGATTCGCTCGCTCGTGGTGGAGAGCCAAGGCAAAACAATCGTCGTCGACACCTGCCTCGGAAACGACAAGCCCCGAGCCGTAGCGGCCTGGAACATGCTGCAGGGTCCGTTTCTCAGCGAGCTCGCGGACGCGGGATTCGATCCCGGCCAAGTCGACACCGTGCTGTGCACGCACCTCCATGTTGACCATGTGGGGTGGAACACCACGTTGGTCGACGGCGAATGGGTGCCGACCTTCCCGAACGCTCGATACGTCTTCACCGAGGCCGAGTGGGAGTACTGGTCAGCGCAGACCGACGATGAGGATGTCACGTTACGCGCCGATTCGATCCAGCCAGTGATCGACGCTGGTCTCGTCGACCTCGTGGCAACAGATCACCGCATCACTGATGAGGTCTGGCTCGAGCACACGCCGGGCCACACGCCCGGTCACGTGAGCGTTCGTATCGAGTCGCAAGGTGAGCGTGGCGTCATCACGGGCGACCTCGCTCATCATCCGGCTCAACTGGCTCGTCCGGAGTGGTCGAGCAGCTACGACGTCGATGCGCCGAAGGGTGTGGAAACGCGCCGGTCGTTCTTCGCCGGTAACGCTGATGACGATGTGTTGGTGATGGGCACGCACTGGGAGCCGTGCGCTGGTCACATCAAGACCGATGGCGAGGCCTGGCGACTCGAACCACACCTTCGGTGAGCTGATCGAAGCGTCGATCCCAACCGGAAGCGTTCGCTAGCCGGATAGGTGGGTGGCAAGGAAGTCGCGAGTGCGCTCCCACGCAAGCTCAGCGGCTTCGTTGTTGTACGTGTCGCCCGCTTCGAAGAACCAATGCTTGGTACCGGGGTAGAGGTGAAAGTCTGTTTCATTCTCGCCGAGGCGGATGAACGCCTCGGTGACCACGCGGTCCTCCTCGCTCACCATGTGATCGTCCTCTGCGTAGTGACCCATGAAGGTGGCCGTGGCCTCGTCGAAGTCGATCGACTGGCCGCTGTAGAAGACCACAACTGCGGCGACGTCGTGGGGGAGGCGGGCGCTCAACCACAGAGCCATCGAGCCGCCCATCGACAGACCGATCACGGCGATCGGCGCATTGGCGTCGGCGCTCGCGGCGCGAAGTGTGTGGGCCGACGACATCACGAGCCCGGAGAGATCATCGGGGCTGACTGATGCCAGGGTCTGCTCGGCTTCATCGGCATCGGCGGGGTTTTCCCCGTCGAGCAGGTCGGGGACGAGCACGGTGTACCCCTCACCGGCGAGCCGTCGTGCAAAGTCCCGTGTCCAATCGTTCAGACCCCACCAGGAGTGCAAAAGCAGGACACCAGGCCCTGAAGCGCCACCCGGCGGGTCGATGAGAAATGCCTGGCCTGCGTGGCTGTCGCTGAACGGTGATGACGACTCGGTCACGCTGCCGACCCTATCCTTGCCCTGTGGTCAGCCCATTGCGGTATCTCCGCACCGCTTGGGACTTCGTGTTCGAAGTCGGCAAGCGGTGGTATTACGGGGGCATTGGCGACCTCGCTGCCGGGGTCACCTTCTGGATTTTGTTGACGCTCCCCGCTGCGATCCTGGCGATGGTTTCTGGCCTGGGCCAGATCTCGGCAATCATCGGCCAGAACCTGTCGGACACCGTTGAAGAAGACGTCATCTCGTTCGTCACTCGCGTGTTGTCGTCGGACAACACAGCGATCGCTGACACGGTGAGTCAGTTGTTCGACCAAAACACGGGCACGTTGCTCACCTTCTCGATCGCCATTGCGTTTTGGACGATCTCGCGAGGCTTCGCCGGCATGATTCGTGCGCTCGACGAGGTCTACGAGGTGGAGAACGGCCGGCCCTGGTACACCACCCGAGTCGTCGCGTTGATCTTGGGCCTTGGAAGTTTGTTGGTGTCTGTACCGATCGTGCTGCTCGAGAACTTCGCCTGGAGCCGACTCGATGGCGCTATCGGTGGGCCACTTCGCTGGTTGAGTGGCATTGCCATTTTGGTGCTGTGGGCCTCGTTGATGTTTCACTTCGGACCCTCGATTCGTACCAAGTGGCGGTGGGACTTTCCCGGTGCGGTCGTTGCCGCGACCTTCTGGTGGGCTCTGACCGAGTTGTTTCGCTACTACGTCGACATCACCCAAGGACGCAACGAGGTCCTCACCACCATCGGTGCCTCGCTGCTTGCGCTCACCTGGGTCTGGCTTGCGGCCCAGGTCTTGCTGATCGGAGCCGCGGTCAACGCCGAACTTGGGGAGCGCCTCGGCCTCGACCGTCGACGGTCAGAATGGAAGGTGGCTGAGGTCTTCACCACCGGTCAGATCAAGAAGATCGTGGTGCCCGAAGATCAGCGAGCTGGTTGACCCGGCCCGAGTGTCAGAGGTCATTCAGCCGCTGTCGGCCGACGTCCACAGACCGGTCTGTGCGTCGTAGTCCGCGGCCTCAGGCAACATGATCGACCGGTTGCCGTCTCGAGCCTCCGACGAGGACATCTGCGCATATGCAGCATCGATCTGGAGCACGGCATCAGGCGGCACGTCGAGTCCGTCGCGAGGAGCGACAGCGATGGTTGGTAGTCGGGCGAGGGCGGCAGCACGGTCGGCCTCGTCGGCGTACCACTGCGGTTCGTGGATCTGGTGCCATTTGTCGGCCCCCATGATGAGGACATCGAACCCGTCGGCGATATCGGCGAGTAGCTGCTCGTTGGTTGTCTGGATCTCGAGCCAGTCGATGCGTGCGCTCACCTGATGGAGAACGGCGAGGCGTTGGGCAAAGGCATTGATGTCAGCATCGACGGCCCGCTTTCCCAGCGCCGATCGCGAGATGGTCCACACCACGACGTCGAGATCGTGTTGGTCTCTCGCCGCCTCGCTGAGTGCCAGGTGGGCCCTCGTCGGCGGGTTGAACGAGCCGGGGTAGACCCCGCGGCGAGTGGCCGAGGTCATGTGCCGGGCAGCCTCGGCATCTGCTCGTCTTCGATCCAGCTGGTGGTGAGGGCGACAGCATCGGCCGACATCACCATGCTGACGACTTCCAAGAAGTCGTCTGTCGACGCCGAACCACCACCGTGGGTTGCCAGCCAGGTTCGCATCAGCTCAAAGAACGCCTCGTCGCCTTCGGTTCGCCGTAGGGCCTCGAGCGTCAATGCCCCTCGAATGTAGACGTTGGTCCCGAAGAGCTCGTCTGGGCGCAGATCTTTGAGCGGGCCGAGCCCGCTGTTGGCGAAGGTGCCCGCCGTTCGCTGGAACTGATCTTGTCCTGTGACGATGCCCGTCCAATACAGATCAGCCCAGCTGGCGAAACCCTCGTTGAGCCAAATGTCGTCCCAGGTGGCCGGCGAAACGTGATTGCCGAACCACTGGTGAGCAAGCTCGTGGGCCTGGATCTGTTCGATGAACAGTGAGTCGCTCGCAAGCGAGTCGACGCCGAACAGGCTCAGGGTCTGGTTCTCGAGCGCATACGCCAGGTTTTCTGGCACGCCGACGACGCCGTAGCTGTCGTAGGGATACGGGCCGAAGAGCATCTCGAACTCGGTGAGCATCGCCGCGTGGCGGCCCTCGATCACCGCAAGAATCTCGTCGGATCTCTCAGTTGGGAGGACGTCTCTCAGGATGATCGGGGTTTCGCGATTCACCGACTGCACCTCGCTCGTGGTGATCGTGAAGTCGCCGACGACCACCGACGCGAGGTAGGTGGCCATGGGGTCGTCCATCAACCATGTGAACGTGGTCGTTCCGGGCCCTTCCGTTTGCTCGATCAGCAGGCCGGGTCCGGCAGCGACCTCACCCGCGTCAACGGTGATGGTGATCTCGAAGGTTGCTTTGTCTTGAGGGTGGTCGTTGCCTGGGAACCAGGTTGCGCCACCGAGCGGCTCGGAGGCGACGTAGCTACCCCACGGCTCATCGAGCCAACCCAGATCTGTTGGGAGCGATGCGTCTGGTACTGGCTGAGGGGTGCCGTGGTATTCGACCACGATCGACACGACCGCGTTCTCCGCGATCGGATTCTCCGGTGTGAGCGTCAGCTCGCGGCCGTCACGGGCGACCTCGACTGGTGCACCATCGATGCGGACCTCATCGACGGTCATGGCAACGAGATCGAGGTTGAGTGAGCTGAGATTTTGCGTTGCCAGGGCCTCAATCGTGGCGACGCCAACGAGCTCAGGGCCGGTCGTATCGAGTTCGAGTTGATAGTGGAGAACGTCGTAGCCGCCATTGCCGAGACCGGGAAACAACGGATCGTCGAGTGACTCGCTCCCGGGCTCGGCACTCAGATCATCGGGCCCCGTGGTCTCTGACGTTTCCGGATCGGGCTCGCTGGACGTTTCTGTGTTCGAGAGCAGCGTCGTTTGGTCAACCACAGTGGTGGTGGTTGATCTGGATTCGTCGTTGCCGGATGCCGGACACGCCGTTGCGAACACAACCAACACGGCGAGGGTGGGGGCGAGGCGCACCGCTCTAGTTGACCAGATCGGACGGGTCAACTGGTGGCGGTACGGTGCAGGGCGATGGACGACCCGGTCACGCAGGTGATGATGGCACTGCACCCAACGGTCGAGATCGACGACGCCACCCCCGTTGTCGGCCGCGCAACGTTTCATCCCCACCAAGCCCACCGAGGCATCGAGGGCCTTCTGCACGGCGGTCTCGCAGCAACGGTTCTCGACCACGTCTGCGCCCGTACCGCGGCCGCTGAGCTCGGCCTTCACGTTGTAACCGGCAAGCTCGATGTTCGTTACCCGCAACCCGTGCCACTCGCTGGAGGGCCGTATGCGGTGTGGGCCGAAGCCGAGGCCAGCCGCGGACGCACGGTTCGAGTTCGAGGCGCGATCGTCGACGGCACCGGTGCTGCGATGGTCGAAGCAAAGGCGCTCTTCGTGGCGAGAAACTGACCCTGAACCTGAACCTGAGTTGTCAGGCCGGTTGCACGAGCTCGCGCATCAGATCGAGGCCAACCGACCCAATCGAGAGCAACTCGGCATGAAACTGCTTGAGGTCAGTGTGGCCGGCGTCGCGCCATGCATCGCGTAGATCGATGATGGCCTGTTCACCGACCTTGTAGCTGATGGCTTGCCCCGGCCAACCCAGGTAGCGGGTTGCCTCCGACGCTGCGATCGCGGGTGGTTGGTGGGCCACCGACTCGAGCATCTCGACGGCCAACTCGTAGCTCCAGGTTTCGCCCGGATGGAAGTTGGCGTCGTCGGGGATCGATAGGCCGAGGTGACAACCGATGTCGATGACGATGCGGCATGACCGAAACATCTGCGACATCAACAGGCCCACCTCGTAGTCGGGCTTTTCGAGGAAGCCGAGCTCGCCCATGAGCCGCTCGGCGTAGAGCGCCCATCCTTCGCCAGAACCGGGATACCACACGAGGGTCTTGTGCAATCGGCTCAGCTGATCGCCCATCGCGACCTGCCAACCGACCTGCAGGTGATGGCCGGGGAAGCCTTCGTGGTAGGCGGTGGTGACTTCCTCCCAGAGAGGGAATGTGGTGCGGCCATCGACCGGATACCAAACTCGGCCCGGTCGGGTGAAGTCCTCGCTGGGGCCCGTGTAGTACGGCGCCGTCGGTCCGCCGGCGGGAGCCGTTTTCACTTCGATGGTCCGGATGCGGTCGTCGACCTCGAAGTGACTTCCGCTCAACTGTTCAAGTGCTTGTTCTTGGCGAGCCTGCATGATCTCGACGAAGGTGTCGACGCTCGGAGCCGAACGCTCCGGGTCAGTCATCAAGAGGTCCATGACGTCATCAATCGACTTCGATGCATCGATGCGCCCGCAGACCTCGGCGAGATCCGCCGTGAGCCGGCTGATCTCTGACCAGCCCCATGCATAGAGCGCATGAGGATCCACGGTTTCGCCCAAGAAGCGCTCAGCGGAGGCCACGTAACGTTCTTCGCCGACGCCGTCTGCTTCCGGGGCGGCAGGGAGCTGCCTGTCCTCGAACCAATCGGTCATCTCCCCGTAGGCCGCCTTGGCATGAATGATGGACCGGGTGAGCCGGTCTTCGAGTTCGGCGATTGCGGGGTCGTTGCTTGCGGCGGTAAGGAACTGGCTGTGGATGCCATCGAATGACGATCCCTCGCTGGCCGCAGCCTGTCTGCCCTGCTCGATGGCAGCGAGAATCTGACGACGAGCTGCGACGCGACCCTCCCGCTGGCCCGCTTCGAGTGACGCTCGGTAGCCGGCGAGGGCCTGATCGATGGTTTCGAGCCGGGTGATGATGTTCGACCATGCTTCGGCGTTGTCGTCGGGAGCCACGGAGAAGACCGTGCGAATCGACTGCCAGGGTGACGCGATGTTGTTGATGTCGTATGTGTGCAGGCCGGACTCAATCGTGCTGATCGCAAGCCGGCACTCATCGGCCAAGACCCGGCATGCCACATCGGTTCGGCGATCGGGTCGCTCGCACGCATCAACGCTCGAAAGAGCGCCCTTCCAGAACTGAAGGAGTGCTTGGAAGCCAGCCGGCGATTGGTCTGTCCACTGATCGTCGAAACCCTTGATGCCGTTGTAGGTCGCGGCCAGTGGGTCGAGCGCCATCAGTTCGTCCAGGAGCTGATCTGAGAGTTCGAAGATGTCGACCATGACAACGACGGTATAGCGCTCGGTCTTCCGTGAGCGCCGATCGGAGCGTGGTGCTCAGCTGGAAGCGGCGGCCCCAACGGCCGCCCGATCGGGCCAAGCAAAGAACACCACGAGAGCGGCTCCCACGGCGCCACCGGTGCTCGAAAGCAACAAGTCGCCGATGGTGTCTTCGTAGGTGAGGTCGAGACCGGCGGTGCCGAGTTCCTGCACGAGAAACTCTGCGGCCTCCCACCAGATGATCGCGAGCGCTCCAAAACCCCAGCCGAGCGACCAGGCGCTCAGACGGCCGATGCCGGTACGAGCAAGGGCGAGCGTGACGCCTCCCATCAACAGCACCCAGTTGACAAAGTGCAAGACGTCGTCTGTGGAGTCGTAGTTGTTGTAGAAGTTGAGCACGTTGCCGAGCGTGTCGACCAAGAAGGGTGCGATCACGAGGGTGTCGACCAGGTAGGGGTAGGGAGGGCTCGAGCCCCGCAGTTTCCAGACGATCGGGACGATGATGAGCGGGAAGAGATAGAACGGCGCTCGGAACTCCATGCCTTTGCCGGCGAACTGCTCCCATTCGGGGAAGGCCACCGAGATACCAACGGCAACAACAAGAGCGATCCGCACGGTCCACAGGATGATTCGGGGCGATGTTGAGCGCATGGGTGGGGAGTTGGGCGATGGCTCCGAGGTCATCGTTGAACGCTATTGCTCGACGTTGATCGGGGAGGGGACCCCTTTGGCACCAATGTTGGCCACTACGATCTCGGGCACCGTGAGACGCCTTTCCCTTCTCCTTTCCATCGTGCTCTTGAGCAGCGCGTGCTCGTCTGACGATGCGGGATTGGCCCCCTACGAACCCACAACGACGGCACCCGAGCAACCATGCACTGTCGACAATGGTTGTCTGCCTGCTGAGTGCGCCGACGTGACGATCCAGGCCGATCCCTGGACGCTGCACTCGAGTTCAGGAGCTGCCGAAACGCATCGAGTCTCGTCCCGAGTTGTGGTGACAGGTGGTGCAGGGTGCGCGTCGATCAACGACAGCCGCATTGCCTTGCAGGGTGTCATCGATGGTGAGGAAGCCGACTTGTTCGGCGAGCGCGAGGGGGCCATCGGCTACGAGCTGATCGGTGAACTCGAGCGCGAGGTCACCATGGTGGTGCACTGCGACGATTCATTGCCCGAAGTCGGGGTGATGGTGACGCCAGCGGTCGGTGATGATGAGGCACTGCCGATCGTCGAAACCATCGCGCTGTCGGCTGAAGATTGTGCTCGCAGCGATCCTGCCACCGGATTCGCAGGATGTGAGCTCGAGGTGTCCGGTGAAGTTCGTGATGTCCTGCGCGACACCGAAGAGCTCGGAGCTGCCGTCATCACCGTCGGTTTGGTCGGCGAGAGTTGTCCTGATCCGTCCGGGCTGCTCGAGCCCGTGTATCTCGGTGAGGTGTACGCCGACAATCTGTTTGCCGATGACCCGTGGAAGTATCAGTCTCCGGACGGTACGCCGGGCGTGCTCATGACCCCGACGGAGACCGGTGTTGCCGAGTACGTGTGGCGCTGCAACCGGGCCGGACGAGTCTTTGATCGCATCGACTTCGAGGTCGTGGCCTTCTTCGAGGATCAGCAGTTTGCGACCGGAAACGTCTCGGTCAATTCGGTGCCGTGCCACGAGATCGTGGAAGATACATCTGATGGCGAGTAGCGACGGCGAGCGGGCGCCTGGTTGGTATCCCGTTGACGAAGCGGACCCTCTGGGGCCGGTTCACTTCTGGGACGGTCAAGAGTGGCGCGAGCGCCCGGCCAAGGTGCCGCCGTCACGCGATGTGGTGAATGCCACCCGTCGTGCTCGACTCGAAGAAGCGATTCGCCGAACCGGTGCCCAGCCCGGCGAAGGCATCCCGTTCCATGAGCTCTATCTCCGGCGTCGCAACACCAAGAAGTTCAACTGGTAACGACGTCAGATTGATTCGGCGGCGTCGGCAGCGGCTTCTCCTGCCGCCTCATTGCGGGCCTCGGCATCGAGTGCAGCCTTGGCAACGAGCTGATCGAAGATCGCCGGCGGTTCACGCCACGGATCGGCGAGCGTGCCAGCCTCGGCGTCGGCGATTGTCTGCCAGACGCGCAGCGGAGAGCACGGCATGTCGATGTGGCGCACCCCGAGATGCTTGAGTGCATCGACCACGGCGTTCTGCACCGCAGGCGTCGAGCCGATGGTGCTGGCCTCACCAATGCCTTTGACGCCAAGCGGGTTGAGGGGCGTCGGTGTCTCGGTGTGGTGCACCTCGAAGTTCGAGAACTCAGCGGCGGACGGAAAGGCATAGTCCATGAAGTTGGCGGTCACCGGATTACCGGCGTCGTCGTAGACGAACTCTTCGTAGAGGGCCTGTGAGACTCCCTGACCAACGCCGCCTTGTTGCTGACCCTCGAAAATGAGCGGATTCACCACATTGCCCGCGTCGTCCACCGCGATGTGGCGCACGAGATCGACTCGACCAGTGTCGAGATCGATCTCGACGACCGAGATGTGCGTGCCAAACGGAAAAGTGCCGTCTCCCTGCTTGAAATCGAGTTGGGCGGCCAGGCCGATGGTTTCGTCGGTGTGATCGATCACCCCGTCGGGAAGGTCGCCCGCAGCCTTTGCCGCGAGTTCTCCCCAACCGAGAGCGCGAGCAGGTACGCCAGCCACACCAACGGTTCCGGCTCCGGGATCGACCACGATGTCATCGACGGAAGCTTCGAGAACGTGTGCCGCGAGTTCCCGAGCTTTTGCCACAACAGATTCGGTCGCTTCTTTGACGGCGGAGCCGGCGAGCTGCAGCGATCTCGAGCCGCCGGTTCCGCCCCCGGTTCGCACGAGGTCGGTGTCGGATTGAACCAGGGTGATCTTGTCGACCGGGATGCCGGTCTGCTCGGACACGATCATGGCGTAGGAGGTTTGATGGCCTTGACCGTGAGCTGAGGTGCCGGCCTTCATCGTGGCGGTTCCGTCTTCATGAATCTCGAGTGCCGCGTACTCTGAACCGCCGCCACCAGAGGTGACTTCAACAAACGAGGCAACACCGATGCCGAGCACTGTTCGGTCGTTGTTTGCCAACCGGGCAGCCTGCTCCGCCCGTAGCTCTCCGTAGCCCGCCAGCTCAACCGCCCGATCGAGGGTTGCTTCGTAGTCGCCGCTGTCGTAGGTGATGCCTGTGAGCGTCTTGAACGGAAACTGATCAGGCTGAATGAAATTCTTGCGCCGAATATCGATCGGATCGATGCCAAGCTCGAGCGCAGCTTGATCGACGAGCCGCTCGAGCAGAGCCGAGGCCTCAGGCCGGCCGGCCCCTCGATAGGCCCCGGTTGGCGTGGTGTTTGTGACACCGACGGCAACGTCGAAACGAATGCTCGGAAAGGTATAGGTGCCGTTCGACATCCGCTTGGTGCCAGCCGGCAGCATCGTGCCGACGTTGGGGTACGCGCCAGCGTCGCCGATGAGGCGAACTCGGAGGCCGACGAACGTGCCGTCGTTCTTGCACCCAAGCTCGCAGTATTGGACCTGCGCTCGCGAGTGGACCATCGCCACCATGTTCTCGCTGCGGGTTTCGGTCCACGTGAGCGGTTGGTTGAGCGACCGAGCGGCTGCTGCAATTGCGGTGTATTCGTGGATGAGAGCAGCCTTGGCGCCGAAGCCGCCACCGACGTGGGGCGAGATCACGCGGACGTTGGAGTCGTCGAGCCCGAGAGCGCCAGCCAGCTGGCTCTTCACCAGGTGCGGCATTTGGTTGGCCACGTAGAAAGTCAGTCGGCCGTCTGCACCTGGAACCGCAGCACACGAATTTGGCTCCATCGGTGCGCCGGCCACTCGTTGGTTCACGTAGCGGCCTCGGACGACCACATCCGCGTCGGCCAAGACATCGACCTCCGGGTCGATCACCGACAGGGCAATGTTGTCGCCTTTTTCGGCGAAGATGGCCGGGACGTCGTCGTCAAAGGCACGTTCGGGATCAACAACAACCGGCAGCGGCTCGTAGTCGACAACGACGAGTTCGGCGGCGTCGACTGCTTGCTGAAAGGTCTCGGCGACGACGAGGGCGATCGGTTCGCCGACATAGCGCACTGTGCCGGATGCGAGCGGTGCGTGCGCAAACGCATCTGCCACCTTGACGAATCCGTGGTGGGGATCAACGCCAAGCGTCTCGTTGGTGAAGACCGCAACGACGCCGTTGCTTGCTGCTGCTTCGGCTGTATCGATCGACAGCAGTGCTGCGTGGGCCTCAATGGACCGAACGAACACCGCGTGGGCCGCCCCGAGATCGAGGTCGTACACGTAGGTACCCCCCACGGTCAGCAGCTCTGGATCTTCGGTACGGGCAACGCGATTTCCAAGAATTGAACCAGCCATGAGGTGACTGTAGGAGCAATGCACCGAGACGGACGAAAACCGCCGGGATACCTACGGAACAGTGGGTCTAGAGGCCTACGTCGAGTGCCGTATCTCCCATTCCCCCGACACCGGTCGAAACCTACGTTGGGTCATGAAGCGGGTATGGCGCCCGCACCTGACCCCCTGGAGTATCGGAATGCTGAAGCGGATTGGTGCAGCACTCATCATGCTGATGTCGACCCTTGCGATTCTGCCGCTGGCGGCAAGCCCCGCCGGTGCAGAGATCAACGACTTTGGTGAAGACACCTGGGGTGTCTACGAAAGCGTGCTCGACGGAACACTCACGGATCGAATCGACTCCGAAGTGATGGCGATCGAGCAGATCGGCGACTTGGTGTACGTCGGCGGCAAGTTCACCGAGGTCCGGCCTTGGCGCAACGGTCCCGTCACTGAGCAGTCGTTCCTCGCCGCGTTCGACGCCGCGACTGGCGATTACGTCTCGAGCTTCGATCCCAATCTCGACGGCCCGGTGTATGCCCTCCAGGCCTCACCTGACGGCAGCCGCCTTTTCGTTGGTGGCGAGTTCGGTGACGTTGATGGCATCTCGAACACCAAAGCCCTCGTCGCACTCGACCCGACTGATGGCTCGGTCGACACAACCTGGCGGTCACGCATCAAGCGCAACGCTCGCGCCGTCGTCTTCTCGCTCGATCACGACAGCAACTGGCTCTACGTCGGCGGTGGCTTCAGCTCGGTCGGTGGCTCCGGCGGCGTTCCCGAGGTCTTCGCTGCTCGCGCCGCAAAGCTTCGCCTTTCCGACGCCTACCCAGACACCGACTTCACCCCGACCGTGAGCGGTGGCTCGGTGTGGGGCATCTCGGTTTCGCCAGACGGCAACTCCGTCTACATCGGGGGTTACTTCTCATCGGTGAACGTGGAGGCCAACACTCAGGGCTTCGTCAAGATCGACAACACCACCGGCCAAGACATCGACCCCGGCCGCATCGCCCACAACAACCAGTCCCGTCCGTACTACCAGGACGTGCTTTCGGTCAACGGTCTCGTCTTTGTGGCCGGCATGGAGCACATCACGTGGGTGCTCAACGCAGATGACCTCTCGGTCGTGACTAAGCACTCGACCGGTCGCCCTGACGAGTTTGGCACCGGCGGCGACTATCAGGACCTCGAGCTCGTCGGAGACCGGGTTTACGCCTCCTGCCACTGCCGTGGCAACCACTATGCCGACGGCGACTTGTTCGACATCATCCGTGGCCTCACTGACCCAGACGACTTCAGCCGAGAAGACCCGATCAGGTTTGTTGCTGCCTACTCCGCTACAGACGGTTCATATGATCCGAACTTTCAGCTCGACATCAGCGGCTCCTCTGGCGTCTGGGCCGTGCACGGGGCAACCGACGGTTGCCTCTGGGTTGGCGGCGACCTCACACGGTTGACCCGAGCCAATGGAACTGACCGTGCCCTCGGTGGTTTCAGCAAGCATTGTGACGACTCGTTCGTTGCCGACACCGAGCGGCCAACCGTGCCAACTGGCGTGACAGCAGTCAGCGATGACGATGCTGCGGTACTCAACTGGACCGCCTCGTCAGACAACGTCGCCGTGACCGGCTACGACGTGTACCGCTCCGAAGAGCAGAGTGGTCCGTACACCGTCATCGGCACGACTGCCTCGACGTCCTACACCGACGGTGACCTCGACGAGGGCACGTACTGGTACTACATCCGGGCCACCGACGCTGCTGGCAACCTCAGCTGGCGCACCGGGTACCGCCAGGTCATCATCTCGAACACGCCAAACGACACTGATCGTCCAGGCCGCGTGACCAACATGGAGCTGAGCGCCAACAGCCTCGACGTCACCATCCACTGGGACGCAGCCTCCGACAACGTCGGCGTGACCAGCTACGACGTGTATCGCTCGAACAACCAGAACGGCACCTACACCGTCGTCGGTCAGACGGCTGACACGAGCTTCCTGGACAGCACCAACACCGCCCGTACCTATTGGTACTACGTACGAGCATCGGATGCGGCCGGCAACGTCGGTTGGCGAAACGGTCCTGAGTCAATCACCGTGATTGACGGCGGCATTGTTGACACCGAGCGTCCGTCGGCGCCGAAGGGTCTCCTGCTTGCCGGCAAGTCCGACACGACCGTTGATCTCACCTGGACGGCCTCGACCGACAACGTCGGTGTCGTCGCCTACCAGATCTTCGACGGCGCAACGGGTGAGATCGTGGCAACGACAACGTCGACGAGCATCACGGTGACCGGTCTCGATTCCGGCACCTCCTACAGCTTCTACGTCCGGGCCGACGACGCTGCAGGCAACCGCAGCTGGCGCTCGAACACTCAGACCGTCACCACCAACTGAGCGCAGACGGCCCAAGAGCCGTCGCAACCAGATCGCCCCTCTGCCAGCATCGCAACGATGCTGGCAGAGGGCGTTTTGGACTGATTGGCGCCGTTCTCAAATGAGAGCAATCGACCTTCACGGTGAGACGTTCTAGCCTTGGGTCATGCCCGAGTATCGATCTCGAACAACCACCCACGGCCGCAACATGGCGGGAGCCCGAGCCCTTTGGCGTGCCACCGGCATGACCGAGGACGATTTCGACAAGCCGATCATTGCGGTGTCGAACTCGTTCACACAGTTTGTGCCGGGTCACGTGCACCTCAAGGATCTGGGCCAGTTGGTCGCGCGTGAGATTGAAAAGGCCGGTGGTGTGGCCAAAGAGTTCAACACCATCGCCGTCGACGACGGCATTGCGATGGGCCACGGCGGAATGCTCTACAGCCTCCCGAGTCGTGACCTCATCGCCGATTCCGTCGAGTACATGGTGAATGCCCACTGCGCCGATGCGCTGGTGTGCATCTCGAATTGCGACAAGATCACGCCCGGCATGCTCAATGCCGCGATGCGTCTCAACATCCCCGTGATCTTTGTGAGCGGTGGCCCGATGGAGGCCGGTAAGACCAAGCTGGCTGGCGAGGAAGTCAAGGTCGATCTGATCTCGGCGATGATGTCGGCTGGTGATCAGCGGGTGAGCGACGAAGATGTCGACGCCATCGAACGCTCGGCCTGTCCCACCTGCGGTTCGTGCTCCGGCATGTTCACGGCAAACTCCATGAACTGTTTGGCCGAGGCGCTCGGCCTGGCTCTGCCCGGCAACGGCTCAACACTCGCAACACACGCCGACCGAGAGCGGTTGTTCCTTGAGGCCGGTCGACGCATCGTCGATCTCGCCCGTCGCTACTACGAGAAAGACGACGATTCTGTCTTGCCTCGCAACATCGCATCAGTGACGGCATTCGAGAACGCCATGACGCTTGACATAGCGATGGGCGGCAGCACCAATACCGTGCTGCACATCCTCGCTGCGGCTGAGGAGGCTGGTCACGACTTCAAGATGGCCAACATCGATCAAATCAGCCGGAACGTTCCAAACATCTGCAAGCTCGCTCCGTCGACCGACCGCTTCCACATGGAAGACGTGCACCGAGCAGGAGGGATCATGGGCATTCTCGGTGAGCTCGATCGCGCCGGTCTGCTCGACACGTCTGTGCCCACCGTGCATTCTGAGTCGCTCGGCGCAGCACTCGACGAGTGGGACATCATGCGCGACACGTGCACCTCAGAGGCCAAGCACTTCTTCAGTGCCGGGCCAGCTGGCATCCCAACCCAGGTTGCGTTCAGCCAAGACACACGTTGGCCGTCGCTCGACACCGATCGTGAAGACGGCTGCATCCACTCCGTCGAGAACGCCTACAGCCAAGAGGGTGGCCTCGCTGTCTTGTTCGGCAACATTGCAGAAGACGGCTGCATCGTGAAGACCGCCGGTGTTGATGAGTCGATCTTCGAGTTTTCCGGCCCGGCTCGAATCTTCGAGAGCCAAGAGGCAGCGATGGAAGGTGTGCTCGACGAAGCCCAGGTGAACGCTGGCGATGTTGTCATCGTGCGCTACGAGGGCCCGAAGGGTGGCCCCGGTATGCAAGAGATGCTGTATCCGACCACCTACATCAAGAGCCGGGGCCTCGGGAAAGAGTGTGCCCTGCTCACTGACGGTCGGTTCTCGGGTGGCACCTCTGGTCTCTCGATCGGTCACGCCTCACCAGAGGCGGCGGCTGGCGGTGCGATCGGTCTGATCCAAGACGGCGACATCATCGAGATCAACATCCCGGCCCGCTCGATCAACGTGAAGCTGAGCGACGACGAGCTTGCTGCCCGCCGAGCTGCTGAAGATGCCAAGGGTGCTGACGGTTGGAAACCAGTAAGCCGTGAGCGTGTTGTCTCGGCTGCGCTTCAGGCCTATGCAGCCCTTACAACGTCGGCCGACCGTGGGGCCGTGCGCGACCTCTCCCAGCTGCGATAGTTCGACCTATTGAGGCGGCCAGAGCGGCCACCTACGATCGCAGCAATGCAGGGGGCGACACACGAATTGCGGTCCAGCGATACGTCAACCCGGGCCCGACCTACGTCGTCTACGGCGTGCAAAACGGTGCGGGCGTGAAGGTGTTCATCAACGACGATGTCGACATCGAGGTGCCAATCGATTGTGGGTTGCCCTTTGCGCTCGACCGGGTCGACTGGCAGAACAACAAGGTCGATAGGTTTCCCCGTTAAGTCACAATAAGTGTTTGAACAACACTCTACGTGCACAAGCCTGACGAAGCGTCTAGCCTCAGCGGTCATGCGGGTAACAAGGCGGAAAAGTTGGGCTGGTGCTGTCGCGGTTGGAGCGATGCTGGCGGGCCTCGTGGCGGGAGGAGTTCCGCCGGCGAGTGCGGAACGGACGGTTCCGTCTGCGTGTACCGCTGATCCGGCCCTTAACGGCAACGGTGCTGGAAGTTTCGCCCTGCCTGATGATGGCTCACGTGCGGTCGATCTGGACGTGAATGCCGGAGAGGGCCACGTGGTTGTGCTGTCCCGGTTGGCAACTGGCCTCAACGTCGATCCGGTGTTGAGCCACCAGGTGCACCGCTACCTGACAGACGGTTCGCTGGATCCCAGCTTTGGTGATGGTGGAGTTGTGTCGATTCCCGGCACCACTCGTCTCGTCGGTAACGAATCGATCAGTGCCGATCACAACGGTCGAATCTGGATCACTCGCACCGTCAGCACCGGCACGATCGAGGTGCTTCTGCTTTCTCGGGACGGCGATCTGATCGTTGCTCCCGGTGATCTGGTCCTCGGCGACGTGATCGATGCCGACGTCGTCGGCGTCGACGCTCGCATCGAGGCGACTGGTAACGATGCGATCGTGGCCCTCGAGATCGGCACTCGGCTCGAGGTGTCGTTCATATCAGCGGAAGGTGTCGTCCTCGAGGCTGTTCAGACCAGCAACGTCGGCGCGCTGGCGATCGAGATCGGCGAGATCGATCCGCAGTCCAGCCTGGTGACCGGTTCCATCCTGCTGAACGGCAATTGGAGGCCGTTCGTGTTTGCGTACGGGCAACAGTCTGAGTTGTTCATCGACGGCTCAACGGCCGGCGGCTATGCGAGCGCAACGCTGATGTCTGACCCGATCACTCTCGAACCAGGCCCGAGTGTCGTTCGAGTCACCGGCTGGTCCGACACCGACCTGGGCCGGCAATTGTTGGTGCGTGATCTGACGCTGGATCAATGGGGCAATCTCAAGTCGTCGGTTGATCAAGACGTCGACGCAGACCAAGTCTCCGACGCTGGGGTGCACGCTGGGCGTGACGGAGTGATCGTCGTGCAAGTCGAGGATGCCGAACGAACCGTCTCTGGGCTCGGGTGGGAGCGCAACGATCTCGCCAGCACCAGCGACCTCCCACACTCGTCGATCGACCCTCAAAGTGTCTTTGCTGTCGATGATGCAAACCCCGACGACCCAACCCTGGTGGGCGGGTTCGGTGTTGATCGAGCATCCGTCGTGCTCGTGCAGCTCACTCCGAGGGTGCTCGGTGATGCTCCGGGCCCGACCTCGTTGGCCGATCAGACCAATCGGCTCTATCAGGCGGCCTATGGCCGTGCTGGCGATGAAGCAGGTGTCGAGTTCTGGACAGACGCCAGAGCCAACGGAATGTCGGCAGTCGCTTTGGCATCGACACTTCTCGGCGCACCTGACTTTCAGCCTTCGATCGATCAGCTGTCCGACGGCGAGTTCGCCGAGCGCATCTGGGTCAACGCTGGCGGAGCTGCGACTGACGCCGGGGCCATCGCTTTTCTCGTTGATCTGCAACAGGGTGATCGAGTCACCGAGGCTGGGTTGAGTCGGGCCGAGCTGTTGGTGTGGCTTGCTGACGAAACAAGCACGGTCGCGGCGACAGCGACGGTGGGAGCGCATACCGCCGAGGAAGGAGCGGCGCATCGCTTGTATCGGGCCTACTTCTTGCGGGACGCAGACGAGCTCGGTCTTTGCTACTGGTCTCGTCTGCTCGTTGGTGGCGAGTCTCTCGGCGAGGTGTCGGAGTTCTTTGCTACCTCCGATGAGTTCGACCAGCTGTACGGCGATCTCACCGACCGGCAGTTTGTCGAGCTCGTGTACCAGAACGTGCTCGGTCGAGCCGGTGAGCCCGAAGGGGTCGAATTCTGGTCGGCCGAGCTCTGGTCGAGCCGTCGGACCCGGGGCGAGGTGATGGTCGGGTTCTCCGAAAGTCCCGAGTTCATCCTTCTCACCGGAACACTGCCCCCGGGCTAGCTCACTCTGCGGCTGCTGTTGGCGTCGGCGTCTTTGCTCGCTCGCGGTTGTTGGCCCAACTGAGGACAAAGACGCCACCTACGACCAGCGCGCCGCCGAGCAGTTCGATGAGCTCGAGCTGCTCGCTGCGGATGAGCCACGCGAGCAGAACACCGAAGACCGGTATCACGTAGGCCGGAAGGGCTGCCTGCGCCGCGGGCGCATGTCTGATGATCGTTGCCATGAGGGCGAAGGTGACAGCCATCGCCGGAATCGCTGCGTAAAAAAGTGGGACGGCGAGGCCGACCGACCAGTCGATCTCGTCGGTGCCTTCGATGATCAAAGCGACGGGTATGCACACGGCTGCAGACATCAGCAGCTGCACGGCAACGAACATCACCGGGCTCACCCGTGAAACGTCGCGGACCTTCATCATCACCGTGCCGATCGCCCAGGCCGACGTGGCAACGAGCAAGATGAGAATGCCGGCCAGGCTGGTGTCGCCTCCGAGCGCTGGGGAGGCAACCGCCGCGGCACCGACGAATCCCATGATCAAGCCGGACATAGCGAGGCCGCTGAGTCGTTCGCTCAGAACGAAGAAGGCGATGACGGCGGTGAACAACGGCATGGTGCTGGCCATGATGGCGGCGACTCCGGCCGTCACTTTGTTGACACCGACCACGAGGGTCATGCTCGACACCGTGGTGATGCAGACCGAGACGATGAAGATCGTGAGGTAGTCGTCTCGGCGGGTGGGGAGGCGTTCGCCGATCGCCAACGCAAACAGCATCAGAAAGATCCCGCCGACGGTGGTTCGCATCGCGACCAGGGCGAGGGGTGACGCGTGGTCAAGGGCGAACTTGAGTGCTGTGTAGTTGCCACCGATCAGCAGCGCAACGGTGAAGATGATCGCCAGCATGAGAGCGGGCGCCATTGTTGGCTGGGTCGAGGTTGGGGCTGCGGTTGAAGTGATCTCGTCACACTAGGAGACTGCGCCCATGACGCTGAAAGAGAATCCGACGACGCTCGACTGGTACGGCTGTGCGACCTTCCGGTTGCGGACCGCTGGCATCACGGTGATGCTCGACGCCTATATCGATCGCATGCCCGGAGCGGCGGGCCCCACAGATGCCGATGGGCAGCTGCTCACTTCGTCGGTGATCGATGAATGCGACTGGATCGTGGTCGGCCACTCGCACTTCGATCATCTTTGGGGCGCTGAGGTGATCATGGCAAACACCAATGCGACGTTGATCGCCAGCTATGAGTCGGTTCGAGTGATGGAAGCGGCTGGCGTTCCCCTCGATCGCATGATCTGTGTTGGCGGGGGAGAGACGATCGAGTTGGGCGAGGGAGTGACGGTTGCGGTGTATCCCAGCCAGCACTCATGCGTGTGGTCTCACTCGCAGATGGAGGGCCCGGGGACCGAGTGTCTTGGCGATCTCGATGTGTTGTGGCACGAACGTCAGGAGCGATTCGCCGAGCTCCTCGAGTATCTGATGGGTCTGGGGCCCGATGCGCAGGCTCACCTCGCGGCTGGGGCGGTCGGCCACAGCACTCGGGGCGACGGCGGGGCGCTTGTGTTTGTGTTCGAGACGCCGGACGGCAGCATCTTCTATCAAGACACGTCAGGCCATTGGTCTGGCGTGTTGACCGGGCTGAATCCAGATGTTGCTCTCATCGGTGCAGCGGGGCGAGCGTGCATCGACGGCGAGCCGATCCAGGGGTCCCTGGCGCAGTTCGTGGCTGGCCAAGTCGAGATGCTCGGACCGAAGCGGGTGATCCTGACCCATCACGACGATTGGATGCCGGGATTCTCCGCCCCGACCGACATCGGTCCGATTCGAGCCGAAATCGAAGCCCTCGGCACCGGTGCCGAACTCATCGAGCTCGACTACGTCGACGCTACTCCCATCCTCCCCCTCACCCCCGCAATCGTTGAGTTGTGAGCGCCAGCGAGCAACTCGGTAAGTAAGCGCAGCAAACGGCGGGGTCAGGTCTCAAACGTTAACGAGGCTCCCGGGCCGGCGGTCGACGCACACCTCCGCTGCGGCGTCGCTTCGCTCCGAGTCCTCGCTTGAGGTGCACCCCGACCTTCGGCCCTGCTTGGTCAGGTGCAGAGCATTACAAAACCAAGCGGCCCCGGCTGGACGCATCCGCCGAGAGGGCGAGGGTCCGACCGGGGCCGTGGGTGTGGAGGCTTTTGGTGAGGGCGAGTCCCGGCTCCGGGGAGAGAGGTAGAGGCGAGCTGCCCTCACCGAGAAGTGGTCAGCCGATCACCGACCCTGAACCGGTGACGGCGACGAAACCGGTTCCGAACTCGATGTTCTCGTGATCGCCCACGCCCGGTGTCACCTCGGTGACGAGGGGCTTGAGCACGAACGGGGCCGGGCTGTTGTCAGCGTCGGGCTCAACGCTGATGACGATCGTCGAATCGGAGAGGTCAGTCGGGAAGGTGAGTCCATCAGGGGCGTTGACGATGAAGTCTTCACCGGGGTAGTTAGGTGTGCCGTTCGGACCCGAGAAGCCGTCAAAGTCGTCGGCGGCAGCGGGGTCGGTGAAGCGGCCGGTGCTCACCGGCTGTCCGTCAATCACGGCCCAGCCTTCGTACACCCAGCCGGCTGGCAGCTCAGGCAGATTGAGGCTCTGCTCAGGACCGGGGACGCTCAAGAACCAGACACCGGAAAGCTCATCAGGATCAGGATCGTTCGACGGCGTTCCAAGAATGAAGCTGCCGGAAGCGTCGGCGAAGTCGGTGCCGAGGGCAGCCGGGTGATCGATGGAGAGCTCGAACGAGCCATCGTCAGCGATCGGCCCACCGAGCACCTTGGTGTCGCTCGGTGCCGGATCGTCACCAACGCTCGGCTCGATCGAGATGACAACTGCAGTTGCGCCTTCATGGCCGTAGAGGTGATCTTGATCTGAGGTGATCTCCACTGAGCCGTCGTCTGCGATGTCGAACAGGCCACCGGTGACGGGAGCGTCGTCGACGATGGTCCAGACCTCGTAGTCGAAGTCGTCGCCGAGGGGCTCAAGGCTGTCGAAGCTGATGTCGAGCACGGGCCGACCTTCGCTCATGGCGTCGCCGTCTTCCATCGCGTCGCCGTCTTCCATGGCGTCGTCTTCCATGGCGTCGTCTTCCATGGCGTCGTCGTCTTCCATGGCGTCGTCTTCCATCGCCTCGTCGTCTTCCATGGCGTCGTCTTCCATGGCCTCCTCTCCGTCGGAGGTGCCGGCTGCGTCGGATTCTGCGACGGCGTCGGCTGCTGCTGCGCCGGTGTCACCGTCATCAGAGCCACACGCGGCGGCGATCATGCCAAGACCGATCAGCAACGCTGCTGCCTTCTTGAGCTTTGAGTTCTGTGCTTGCTTGCTTTTCACTTTGCAGTCTCCTGAATGCGATTCGAATGGGGGTGTTTCGAATGGATCGCCTCGCTTGAGCGATGCAGGTACAAACCCACCGATCTCCTCGATCGTCCCGAGATCGACCCTCGTTTCTTCGTTGTTCACCGTCCTGAACGATCGTCTCCACCCCTCTTCGGCTCCGTTAGTGGGGAAACCCGAATCGACGGGCCAAACTTGTGAACATGAGTCGACAAATCGAATCGGTGGCCGTGCTCGGCTGCGGAACCATGGGGTCCGGAATTGCTGCAGCCAGTGCTGCAGCCGGTTGCAAGGTGTTGATGCTCGACGTGTCGACGGAGGCTGTCGAGCGTGGTCTCGCTGCTGTTGATGAAGAGCATCGGCATCTCGTCGAAACCGGCACGTTTGAGGCCGATCTCGAGAAGCTGGCCGACTACGACTGGATCTGTGAAGCCATCGTCGAGGACGTTGGGATCAAGCGCGAGTTGTTTGAAAAGGTCGAGCCCATTCGTCGGGACGGCTCGGTCATCAGCTCAAACACCTCCGGCATTCCGCTCCGCGACATTGCTGACGGTTTGCCCGAGCGGTTCCAAGCCGATGTTGCCATCACACACTTTTTCAACCCCGTGCGGGTCATGAAGCTGTTTGAACTGGTGCCAGGCGAGGGCACCACGCCCGATGTGATCGAAGCATTTGCTTCCTTTGGCGCCACCCAACTCGACAAGGGCGTCGTCCACGCAAAGGACACCGTCAACTTCATTGGCAATCGCATCGGTTGTTTCTTCATGCTCAGCGGTCTGCATAAGGCGAAGCCATACCTCGCTGACGGCATGAGCCAAGAGACCGTCAATGCGGTGTTGGGCAAGCCGATTGGCCTGCCGCCCACTGGTCTCTACGGGCTGATTGATCTCATCGGACTCGATGTGATGGATCTTGTTGGCAAGAACCTCGACGTGAACCTCCCTGCCGGCGACCCTGGTCGGCCATTTACGTCGTTCCCGTCGGCTGAGCAGGGCATGCTCGAACGGGGTCAACTCGGGCGTAAGTCGCGAGAGCTCGGTGGCTTTGGCCGGGTGCAGAAACTCGACGATGGCTCGAAGAAGTTCGAGACGTTTGACCTCCTCACCGAGGCGTGGCGTGAGGCAACTGATCCTGACCTCGAAGGCGTGCCCGCCGATCTCGGCGAGGTGATGTTCACGGACTCACCACAGGGCTCACTCGCATGGGAGATCTTTGGCGGCACGCTTCGGTATGCAGCCGGTCTCGTGCCCGAGATCGCCGACGACATCCTCAACATCGACAACGCCATCAAGTGGGGTTTCAACTGGGCCAAGGGGCCCTTCGAGATGCTCGATCACCTCGGCTCGCAGCGAGTCATCGACAAGATCCGGGCTGAAGGCGCCGAGCTGCCGCACATGCTCGCCGTGCTTGATGCGTCCGAGTTAGACACCTTCTATCGAGATGGCGGCTTCCTCGGGCACGACGGCACCTGGAACAACGCCTGAAGTCCCGTTCTCCACCCCCGTTCTGGAGGCTGCTACCGGCGTTTCAGTCGGCTGGCGCCTCCAGTTCGGGAGGGCAGTGCCGTTCTGGAGGCTCGTACCGGCGTTTCAGTCGGCTGGCGCCTCCAGTTCGGGCGGGCACCGGGCGAGGTGCCGGCGCTGCTCGTTTTGTTAGGCGCCGGCGATGGTCTCGATGATCGCCTTCTTCACCGACCGAGGATCCTCGATCATCATCGAATGGCCGATGCTGGAGAGCTCCACCTTCGAGCCGTTCTTGATGGCGTCGGCCACCTTGTGGCCCTGGGCTGGCGGCGTCATGCGATCGTCTGACCCGATCACAACGGTGGTGGGGCACGTCGTTGCACCGGCTGCGTCGAGCGCTCCCTCGTAGTTGCGACACGCGTCAAAGTCGGCAACCAACACACCTGCGTCGGAGTTTTCGACGAGAGCTTGCGAACCACCAGACATCCACATGCCAGGAGTCGGATTGACGCCGGCGTGAGCCGGCCGACCGAGCCCCCACGCCGCCATCAGAGCGGCGGCTCGGGGAAGATCGTTCTGCGCTGCGTCGAGGAGGTCGGGGTGTACCGGCATCTTGGTGGCGGTACCGAGCAACGTCAGGCTGTCGATGCGGTCGGGCTCGTTGGCGGCAAGTTCGAGGCCGATGAAGGTTCCCATCGAGTGCCCAACCGCGTTGAACGTGGCAAACCCCGCGGCATCGGCAAAGCGGCCGACCCACTCAGCCATCTCGCTAATGGTCGTCAGCGGTTTGCCCTCACTTCGGCCGTGCCCGGGCAGGTCGACAGCGACGGCTCGGTGGCCGCGATAGGCGAGGTACCGCGTCTGCAGTTGCCAGATGGTGCCGTCCATCCCGGCGCCGTGAATCAGCACGACGGCTGGATCATCTCCAGCGAGTTCGACGCCGCCTGTCGATCCGTGGGCAACGTGCCCGTCAACATTCACGATCATCGCTGGCTGGCCTTCAACGCTCGCTCGAGATCCTCGACGATGTCCTCTGGATCTTCGAGCCCGACCGAGAACCGGATGAGATCCTCGCTGATGCCGCTGGCCTCAAGTTGCTCGGCCGAGAGCTGACCATGAGTGGTCGAGCCGGGATGAATCACCAGGGTCTTGGCGTCGCCGACGTTGGCAAGGTGCGAGGCAAGTCGCACCGATTCGATGAACTTACGGCCGGCAGATCGGCCGCCCTTCACGCCGAAACTCAAGATGGCTCCCGCACCCTTCGGGTAGAGGCGCTTCGCCAGTTCGTGGTCGGGGTGATCGGCCACTCGGGGGTGACGAACCCAGGTGACGGCGTCGTTGGCCTGCAGCGCTTCGAGCACGCGATCGGTGTTGTCGATGTGTCGAGCCATGCGAAGGGGCAGCGTCTCGACGCCCTGCAAAAGAGTGAACGCATTGTGCGGGCTCATACACGCACCGAAGTCGCGCAATCCCTCGGCTCGAGCTCGCATGCCGAGTGCGGACGGACCGAACTCGTCGGTAAACACCACGCCGTGGTAGCCGGCGTATGGCTCGGTGAGCGTGGGGAACTTGTCGTTCTGAGCCCAATCGAAGCGGCCCCCGTCGACGAGCACACCGCCGAGGGCCACACCGTGTCCGCCGAGAAACTTGGTGACCGAGTGCATCACGATGTCGGCACCGTGCTCGATCGGGCGCATGAGATACGGGGTCGAGAAGGTCGAATCGACCATGAGGGGAAGCCCGGCAGCATGGGCAACATCGGCAACCGCCTCGATGTCGAGCACCTCGATGCCAGGGTTGCCGAGGGTCTCTGCGTAGACGATCTTGGTGTTCGGCCGGATGGCCGCAGCAAATGCGGCGGGGTCTCGTGGGTCGACGAACGTGGTGGTGATACCGAACCTCGGGAGAGTGAGGTTCATCATGTTGTAGGAACCGCCGTAGAGGTTCTTCGATGCAACGATGTGGTCGCCTGCCGACATCAGCGACGCAACGCCGAGGTGCAGAGCAGCAGTCCCACTCGCTGTACACACCGCTCCAACCCCACCCTCGAGGGCAGCCAAACGCTCCTCAAGCACGGCAACCGTTGGGTTCGAGATGCGGCTGTAGATGTGGCCGGGCGCTTCGAGGTTGAACAGCGCGGCGGCCTCGTCGGTGTCAGGAAACGAGTACGACGTCGTGGCAAAGATCGGGACGGCTCTCGCCCCGGTCGTTGGGTCAGGCTGTTGACCTGCATGCAGGCTCAGCGTGTCGAATCGAAGGAAATCTGGCTCGACCATGAGCGGACGATACTTGCCGCGGTGTGGCAGCACGATCTCACTTCCACTGTTCATATCGTTCAACTTGTCGTCGAATCCCGAGTCGGGAAGGCTGCACCCATGTGGATTCGCCTTCGCCAAATCGCCATCGTTGCTGAAGACCTCCAGAGTGCAGCCGCCGATCTCGGGACAATTCTCGGTCTCGAGGTTTGTTACACCGATCCTGGAGTGAAGGTCTTCGGGCTGAAGAACGCACTGTGGCCCGTCGGCTCGCAGTTCATCGAAGTCGTCACCCCAATCACCGAGGGAACCGCCGGTGGCCGCTATATCGAACGTCGCGGCGGCGACGGCGGCTACATGGTGATCAATCAGGTCGACGACGTCGCTCGCCGACGGGAACGTGCGGCCGAGCTCGGCGTGCGTGTCGCTTACGACCTCAACTATCCCGACGAAGGTCACGACGGCATCCAGCTTCATCCGGCCGACACGGGTGGGTCATTCTTCGAGCTCGACCAGATGACCGACGAGGTGACAGCCGCCGACCCCGATGCCGAAGGTGGTCCGTGGCATCCCGCCGGCAAGAACTGGAAGCCCTACGTTCGGACCGATCGCGTCTCGGCCATTTCTGCCGCCGAGTTGCAGAGCCCAGATCCCGAACGACTGGCCAAGCGCTGGGCCGACATCGCCGAGCTCGATCTCGCCACCGACGACGAGGGTCGGCTTGCGGTGCAGTTCGACAACGCAACGATCCGATTCGTCGCCGATGACGATGGCCGGGGTGAGGGCCTCGGCGGCATCGATGTCACGACGGTCGATCGCGAAGCTGTCCTGGCCGGTGCTGAACAACGCAACGCCCGATCGGCCGACGACCAAGTGATGGTTGCCGGCCTGCGAGTCAACCTGCGCTGAACACTCTCAGTTCGACCTGGAGGCGGTTGGGCACCAAAACGTGGCCAGCGGCCTCCCGAACGGGGGTGGTTAGTCCTGTTTGGCTCGCCAGTCGGGGAGTGAGGCGGCTTCGGTGCCGATCGATGTCGAGTCGCCGTGACCGGTGTGGACAACGGTCTCGGCCGGCAGCGTGAACAGCTTGTGCTCGATTGAGTCGAGGATCAGGTCGTAGCTCGAGAAGCTCCGGCCTGTTGCCCCTGGCCCGCCGTTGAACAGCGTGTCGCCAGAGAACAGCAGCCCATCTTCTGCAAGATGGAGGCAGCAGCCACCGGGGGAGTGCCCGGGTGTGTGGATGACCTTGATGCTGGCCCCAGCGATGTCGATCACTTGGCCGTCGCTCAGAGTGTTGTCGACTCGACGATCGGGGTAGATGGTCTCCCACAGCATGGTGTCGTCGGGGTGGAGCCAGATCGGGCAGCCGGTTTCGTCTGCGAGTTCAGCCGCCGCGTTGATGTGATCGTTGTGGCCGTGGGTCGAGATGATGCCTTTGAGTGTCCGTCCACCGAGACCGGCAAGGATCGCCTCGGCGTTATGCGCGGCGTCGAGCACGATCGCCTCTCGATCGTCGCCGATGATCCAGACGTTGTTGTCGACTTCGAAGTCGCCGCCGTCGAGACTGAAAATGCCGGATGTGATCACGTGATCAAGTCGTGCCATACCCGCAGTATGGCTCGGCGACCCGACGTGAACCCAGTGTGAGGGGAATCAGTGTGAGGGGAATCAGGGTGACGTGAATCCGTGTGACATGAATCATGCCACCCTTGACACGATCCGTGACACAACCGATGATGGGGTCGTGGAAGAGTCACTGAATGAACGCAGAGCTGCCGTCACCCGTGATGCCATCCGCGACGCGGTGCAAGACATCTTGGTCACCGAACACCCTGCGTCGATCAGCATCCCGGCGGTTGCTGAGCGGGCGGGTGTCTCGGTACGGACCGTGTACCGATACTTCCCGTCGAAGGCGGCGCTCCTCGATGACGTTGCAGAGGCATACATGCGACGTGCTGATGAGCTCACCGAGGGACGGGAAGACTTGTTTGACGACCCCGCCACCTATCTCAAGGTGTTGTGGCGAGACTTCGCCACTGACGTAGAAGCCGTGCGATCCCAACACACAGCAACTGCGGGGGCAGATCTGCGAGCCCACCGGTTGCAGGGAGCCCGAGACGGCATCCGGGTGCGACTCGACAAGGCCTTCCCAGACACCTCTGACACCGACCGAGCGTTGCTCACCGACCTGCTTGTCGCCGTGCCCTCGTCGTCCATGTTCCTCGAACTGCATGACCGGATGGGTCACAACGCAGACCTCGCAGCGGAGCTTGCGGTGTGGATGGTCGGGGCGTTGCAACGTCAGTTCGCTGAACGAGGCGGTTTCGGCTCCGCCGTGCCCAGCGCCCGCAACAACGCCGACAACGTTACGCCCCACAACGACACCAACAAGGACGACGGAGCTGCGACATGACCACGGACACCGCCCACCTGACCGCCACCACCGAGTTCGAAGCGCCGACGGCCGGAAGCTGGGAACTCGATCTGTCCCACTTCTCGCCTGATGCCACTCGCATCATTCGAGACGCCATCGAGGCCGGCATGCCCGTCGGTATGGAAGAGGGGTTCGCGCTCGTCGGTGCTCCGGTCAAGACGATCGACGCCCATTTCATCAACGGTCGGTTCTACCGCCGGCTCGTACCGCTGGTTGGCGCCAACAAGAATCTGCCAGCGCCTCCCGACATTGTGCTCAAAGTCGCAACCCGCGTGCATCCGTTGTTCCGTGCCAAGACAAAGGCTGCGGCGGCAACGCTCGAGGACCGCATCTGGCTGGAGGAGCTCGAGCGATGGGAGTCGGAGTGGAAGCCGTCGATGATCGCAACGAGTCGCCGCTTGGCTGCGATCGCGCTCAACGCTCTCGACAACGAGGCGCTCGCCGATCATCTGACCGAGACCTACGCCCATGTGGTGCGGGGACTGCAGCTGCACTTCCGGCTACACGTTTCTGACCTCGGGCCAATCGGACTGCTGCTCGTGCGTGGACGCGACTGGGGTCTCGATTCGACAGAGCTGATGCAGAGCCTGTCGGGCTACTCGTTGGCCACCAGCGCCCCGGCCGTTGCCCTTGCCGAGATTCGTGCCCTTGCTCCGGGCGACCTGTCGTCGCTCGACGATGTCCGAGCGGCGGGACCAGCAGCATCTGCTGCACTTGATGAGTTTCTTGCTGTCTTTGGCGATCGGCTGACTGGTGGCTACGACATCAGCGGAAAGACGCTGGCCGAGATGCCCGAAACGATCGTTGCCAGTATTCGTTCTGCCGAGGGCCGTTCTGGAGACGACGGGGCCCGGTTGTTGGGCGACGAGACTGGCGCCAAGCTTCGTGAGCAAGTGCCCGCCGAGCATCGGGCCGAGTTCGACTGGATCCTCGACGACGCTCGTGCCCTGTACGGCCTTCGTGACGAGAACGGTCCGATCACCTACCAGTGGCCCGCCGGCATTCTCCGCAAGATCGTCCTCGAGGTCGGAACCCGGCTGGCGTCAGACGGTCAGCTTCATGATCCAACTCACATTGCTGATCTCTCCGCTGCGGAGATGGCGAACGAACTGCGCGCCACGTCGAAGCTCGGGCCAGAGGTCGTCGCGAAGCGCTTCGAGGCCCGCCAGTCGTGGGCTGAGCTCGACCCTCCCCGGCTGCTTGGCCCTGAACCAGTGATCCCGTCGCTGTCCGCCTTGCCCGACCCCCTGGCCCAGCTGATGGATTGTGTGCTGACCGTGCTCGAACTGATCGAGTCGCCGCTTGATCGAGCTGGGTCAGATCTTGATGGGATTGGGATCGGTGACGAGTCCTACGTCGGTCGGGCTCGTGTCGTGTCAGACGCGATCGATGCCCTGGCAACGTTTGAGCCTGGTGATGTGCTCGTGACCCCCTACACCGTGCCGACCATCAACTCGGTGTTGGCCATGGCTGGTGCCGTCGTCACCGAGGAAGGCGGGCTGTTGAGTCACGCCGCGGTGATCGCACGGGAGTTCGGGATTCCCGGCGTGATCGGCATCGACAATGCGTCGTCTGTGATCGAAGACGGTGCGTCGATCGAAGTGAATGCTGCAGCCGGGACGGTTCGGGTGCTGTGAGCGATCAGTTCCGTGGGTGGTTCTCGGTGCCCATGCCCGCCGTGATGAACACGCACGTGCACGGTTCAGAAACATCAGCCGTGTGCCAGTCGCCGGGCTCGTTGATCACGTACTCGCCAGGTCCGAGCTCGGCCACGACCTCTTCGCCGTCTGGGCCACCCTTGCGTTGAATGAGGGTGACCCGACCCTGCGAGCACAGCACAACCTCGGTGCCATGGGGGTGCACTTCCCACACATCCCATGATTTGCTGAACGAGTGCAACGAAACGAGCCGGCCATCGACGCCGTCGCTTTCGGTTTGCATGCCGTAGTTCATGTACCACTCGCCCGTGCCGGTGAACTCCGGCAGCACAACCGCCGTGGCTCCGAGCCCGAGGTGAATGGGATGCTTCGCAAGATTGTCTGGCATGTTCGGTCCCCCTTTTGTGTGTTTGGCGTAACTGTTGGTGTCGCCGCGAGAACGACTCGTCAGTCGAGGACAACGACGGAGCGCAGGACGCCGCCGCCCTCCATCTTGTGAAACGCCTCTTCGACCGCGTCGAGGTCGATCGTTTCTGAGACAAAACCCTCGAGGTTGAGTCGGCCCTGGAGGTAGAGGTCGATGAGCATCGGAAAGTCTCGGCTCGGAAGACAGTCGCCATACCAGCTCGACTTGAGGGAGCCACCCCGGCCGAAGAGCTCGATGTAGGGCAGCTCGATCTTCATCTCGGGGTTGGGCACGCCGACCAGCACAACGGTGCCGGCCAGGTCGCGGGCATAGAACGCCTGCTCGTACGTTTGCGGAAGACCAATTGCTTCAATCGCAACGTCGACGCCGTTGCCGTCGGTGAGCTCTCTGATCTTCTCGACCGGATCTTCGTTCAAGGAGTTGATGGTGTGGGTGGCGCCGAAGTCCTTGGCCCATTCGAGCTTCTGGTCGTCGATGTCGACGGCGATGATGGTGCTGGCGCCGGCGAGTCGAGCGCCTTCGAGCGCGGCGTTGCCCACGCCGCCACAGCCGAAGACGGCAACCGAGTCGCCCCGGCCGACCTCACCAGTGTTCATCGCCGCGCCGATGCCAGCCATCACACCGCAGCCGAGCAGGCCGGCCACTTCAGGCTTCGCAGCGGGGTCGACCTTTGTGCACGGGCCGGCGGCCACCAGGGTCTTGTCGCAGAAGGCGCCGATGCCGAGGGCTGGTGAGAGCTCCGTGCCGTCTTTCAGGGTCATCTTCTGTGTGGCGTTGTGGGTGGCAAAGCAGTACTGCGCCTTGCCTTTGAGGCAGGAGCGACACTGGCCGCAGACGGCTCGCCAATTGAGGATCACGTAGTCGCCGGGGGCAACCTCGGTGACGTCTGGCCCGACCTCTTCGACAATGCCCGCTGCCTCGTGCCCGAGCAGGAACGGGAACTCATCGTTGATGCCGCCCTCTCGATAGTGGAGGTCGGTGTGGCAGACGCCGCAGGCTTGGATCTTCACGATCGCTTCGCCCGGCCCGACATCGGGAATCACAATCGTCTCGACCGAGACCGGCTCGCCCTTCGCCTTGGCGATGACCCCGCGTACTTCCTGTGGCATGACGTCTCCTCGTCGAAACCCGGCCGCTGATGGCCGAGGTGCTGATCAGCTAAGAGGAACCGTAGTTGTCAGAGCTGGGCCAGCACCACGTCAACCGCGGCATCGACCTCATCCGGGTGCACGGTTGCCACGATGCGGGCTTCGTCAGGTCGGTGCCAGGTGGGGTCGTCGACTTCGGGTCGCTGCACGAGGATGGTCGGCAGTCCGGCAGAGCGCCACCCCTCGACGATCACCACGTCAGCGTTGGCGAAGAACAGATCGACGAGCGCATCGAGTGGGGGAGCGGTGCCATCGTCGCTCATCCACGCCAGCTGGTTCTTGCCGACCAAGAGCGTCTCGGCCCCGGCCTTGCGCATACGCCAGGAGTCCTTGCCTTCGGTGTCGAGCTCGATGCGGTGCGCATCGTGCTTCACCCCGGCCACGCGAAGACCCCGCTGGGTCAGGGCGGCAATGACGTTTTCGACAAGCGTGGTCTTCCCGGTACCGGATGGGGCGACGAACGAGATCATCGGTGGGCGTGCGGTCTTGCCGCTCTGATTGGCATTTGAGTCGGTTCCGGACATCGGTTTAGGTTCTACACATGACGACGACTGAACCCACCATTGCCTCAGATGACGTTGATTCCAAGCTCGAATGGCACAAGACGGTCTGCATCCTCTGCTCGGCCAATTGCGGTGTTGAGGTTCGGCTCGATGATCGAGAGATCACCCGGGTGCGTGGTAACAAGGACCACGTCGCATCCAAGGGGTACACCTGCGAGAAGGCGCTGCGGCTGAACCACTACCAAAACAACACCAGTCGCCTGACGTCGCCGATGCGTCGCGAGGCTGACGGCAGCTACACCGAGGTCGATTGGGACACAGCAATCGCTGAGGTCGTTGCCGGCATGACGAGCGTGCGCGACACCTACGGGTCGAAGGCGATGATGTATTACGGCGGAGGTGGGCAGGGCAACCACCTCGTCGGTGCCTACGGCTCGGCCACGAGGCGAGCGCTCGGCATCACGATTCGTTCGAATGCGCTTGCGCAAGAGAAGACGGGTGAAGCCTGGGTCGACGGTCGGCTGTTTGGCACCCACACACACGGCGACTTCCATCACGCCGAGGTGTCGGTGTTCGTCGGCAAGAACCCGTGGCACTCACACGGCTTCGACGAAGCCCGTCGAGTGCTCAAAGACATTGCCGCCGACGAAGCTCGCTCGATGGTGGTCATCGATCCTCGGCGAAGCGAAACAGCTGATCTCGCCGACTTTCATCTGCAGGTGAAGCCCGGTACCGATGCATTCTGCATTGCCGCCCTCGGTGCGATCATCGTGCAAGAAGGCTTGGTCGACCAGACCTTCATCGACGAGAACACCACTGGGGCCGACGACGTCATCGCCGAGCTCGGCAAGGTTGATGTTGCGGACTACTCGGCTCGTTGTGGCGTCGAGCAAGCACAGCTCGAGGCGGCGGCTCGTCGCATCGCTGGTGCCGACAGCGTTGCCGTGCTCGAAGATCTCGGCATCGAGATGGCACCCAACTCGACACTTGTTTCGTACCTCCAAAAGTTGCTGTGGATCCTCACCGGCAGCTTTGCCAAGCCCGGCGGCATGACGACGCATTCGAGCATGGCTCCGCTGTTCAACTACTCGACGAGTGGCAAGGAGCCGGCCACCCCGGTCACCGGAAGTCAGATCATCTCCGACCTCGTGCAGTGCAACGAGATTCCCGAGCTGATCAGCACCGATCACGACGATCGCATTCGGGCCATGTTCATCGAGAGCGCCAACCCCGTGCATTCGCTTGCCGGCGGCGACGACTGGCGGGCCGCCATGGCCGAACTCGAGTTCTCGGTCGTGATCGATGTTGCGATGACCGAAACGGCTCGGCTCGCAAGCTATGTCCTTCCGGCCAGCTCGCAGTACGAAAAGGTCGAGGCCACGTTCTTCTCGCTGTCGTTCCCCGACAACTCCTTCACGGTGCGAGCACCGATCCTCGAGCCACTCGAAGGAACGCTTCCCGAGCCCGAGATCCACGCCCGCATCGTTCGCGAGCTCGGCCTCTACGACGACGACACGATCGCTCCGCTCAAGGCCGCAGCCGAGGAAGGTCTCGAGGCCTTTGGGGCAGCAATGATGACCGCGGCCGCTGAGCATCCCGAGCTTGCCGGTGTTGCCCCTGTCATTCTCTACGAGACCTTGGGGGCAACCCTGCCCGAGGGGATGGCCGGAGCGGCCGTTGTGTGGTTCTCGGCTCAGCAGGTGGCCATGAAGTTCGGCGCCGCAGTCCGAGCAGCTGGGATCGAAGGCGACGATGCCAATCTCGGCAACAACTTGTTCCGAGCCTTGGTCGAAGAACCTGATGGAGTTGTCTTCACCCGCCACACCTACGACGAAGCGTGGAACCTGCTCAAGACGGACGACAAGAAGATCAACGTGAACATTCCCGAGCTCGTCGCCGATCTGGCGGCGCTCGGCGGATTGCCGACCGACCATCGTTCCGAGGAGTTTCCGTTCATCCTCGCCGCTGGCGAACGCCGCAGTTTCACCGCCAACACGATCATGCGTGATCCGGCGTGGCGTAAGCGCGACGCCGAGGGCGCCCTTCGCTTGAGCCCGGGTGATGCCGAGGCGATGGGTGTCGAGACCGGAGGACGAATTCGGGTGACCACTCCCGGCGGAAGTGCGGTCGCCGTGGTCGAGGTGAACGACACCATGCAGGACGGCTTCATCTCGCTGCCCAACGGCATGGGCCTCGACTATTCACCGGCGGGTGGCGAGCCAGAAGCCGTTGGCATTTCGCCCAACGAGCTCACGACGGTCGATTGGAAAGACGCCTACGCAGGTACGCCGTGGCACAAGCATGTGCCGGCCCGGCTCGAGCCGGTGGCCTGATGAGCGACGAGACCCCGTTCGACGTTGCGGAGGCCGACCGGCTGCTGATGACAACCCGGGCTGTTCGCAAGCGTCTCGACTTCGAGCGAGATGTTTCCGATCAGGTGATCTTCGATTGCATCGACGCCGCTGAGCAGGCGCCGAGCGGCGGCAACGACGCGAGCCGACGCTGGATCGTGGTGCGTGATCAAGACACAAAGAACAAGCTCGGTGAGATCTACCGAGAGTCCGGTCAGTTCATGAATCGGGTGGCCGAGCGCCTCGACGGAACGGGCCACGACAAGGAGCAGGTGTTCTCGTCGAGCGCGTATCTGGTGGAGAACTTTGCCAAGGCGCCCGTGCTGGTGATTGCCGCCATCTGGGGTCTGCACGACAACTCGGGACGACCTGGCCTCTTCGATTCCGTCGTGCCTTCGGCGTGGAGCTTCAACCTCGCGCTTCGGGCCCGAGGCCTCGGCTCGGCCTACACCACGATGCTGAACGCGAACGTCGACCAGCTGGCTGAGATCCTCGGGATTCCCGATGGCGTCACAACGGTGGTGACCTTCCCGGTTGCCTACACGAAGGGAACTGACTTCAAAGCGGTTGCTCGTCAGCCGGCGGCCGACATCACCTATTTCGATCAGTGGGGGTTTCGTCGGCAGCGAGCGTCTGCCGATGGTTCGACTCGAGTCGCCGATGGCCAAGGAGTCGTCGTCGAGATCGACGTCGACACGCGGCCGCGTGACGTATGGCCACTCGTGGCCGACATCAATCTGCCCGCCGAATTCTCCTCTGAATTCATGGGAGCCGAATGGCAGGGTGACCCAGGGCACGGGTCGACCTTCGTCGGCAAGAACAAACTCGGCGATCGTGAGTGGGAAGTCGAGTGCCACGTCACCGACTACGAGGAGGGCAAGACCTTCGAGTGGTCCACCACAGATCCGGCCGAGCCGGGCGCCGTCTGGCGCTTCGACATTGGTGAGATCGGCGTGAAGACCCGTCTTCGGTTCTCGATGCTGATCGGTCAGACCAACAACGGCACGGTCACTCGAGCACTTGCTGATGGTGCAGACGAGGAGTCCGTGTTGAACGGCCGTCGCCAAATGCTCAAAGACAACATGCAAGCGACAGTCGAAGGCATCAAAGCCAAGGCTGAGGCTGACTGACAACCGCCCCTCTTGAATTGGCACGGTTTTGAGCGGGCGGTGCGCAGATTCGGTGCCAGTTCGGGCTTGTGAATTGGCACGGTCTTGAATTGGCACGGTTTTGCGCGGGCGGTGCGCGGATTCGGTGCCAGTTCGGGGACGTGGTCTGAAATCCGCCAGAGTTCGTCTGGGTCCGCCGGTACGGTGCCGGAGTGCCCGAGACCTCACATCAAACTGCGGCTGACCGAAGTCAGCGCTTCGGTGCCTTGGAGGACCGGACCGAGCCGTTTTCTGCCGGTGATTGGGCGTTGTTCACATCGATTGCCCTGATCTGGGGATCGTCATTCCTACTCATCGCGATCTCACTCGACTCGCTACATCCCGGCCTGATCACGCTGCTCAGGGTGGGGCTTGGTGCGGTTGCCATCAGCCTTGCGCCCCGAACCGGCAGGAAGATCGAGGCCACCGATCGACGGTCGATGCTGCTTCTTTCGTTCATATGGACCGCCATACCGTTCACGCTGTTTCCGCTGGCTGAACAGCACATCAACTCCGCCGTCACAGGCTTGCTCAACGGGGCGACGCCGATCTTCGTGGCCCTCGTGTCGACACTGATTCTGGGCCGGGCTCCCCGAGGGGCTCAGCTCGCTGGCATCGCGATCGGCTTTGTCGGCGTCACCCTCATCAGCGCCCCGTCGCTCAGTGAAGGATCGACCCAAGCGCTCGGCGTCGGCCTCGTGCTGGCCGCCACGGTCTGTTACGGGTTTGCGATCAACCTGGCTGCCCCGCTTCAACAGAAATACGGGTCGGTCCTCGTCATGCGGTCGATGCTCTGGCTGGCAACCCTGTGGACGTTGCCCTACGGGTTGTGGGGACTCCGAAGCTCGACGTTCGAGGCGGGCCCGGTGGCGGCCGCCGTGGTGCTCGGCACGATCGGCACCGGCGCTGCCTTTCTCGTGATGGCCACTCTGGTCGGTCGCGTCGGGTCGACGAGAGCCTCGTTCATCACCTACCTCATCCCCGGTATTGCGCTTGTGCTCGGCGTGGTCTTTCAAGACGACGAGGTGGCCCCAATCGCACTCGGCGGGGTGGTTCTCGTCGTGGTGGGAGCCCTCCTCGCCGGCCGCCGCTCCAACTAACCCCTCCCGTTCTGGAGGCTCCTACCGGCGAATCAGCCGGTGGGGCACTCCAGTTCGGGAAGGGGTCAGGCTTGGAGGGTCCAGGCTTCGCGCCAGCCGAGTTTGCGATCGGTATGGATGATGGATCGCACGTAGATGCGCTCGGCCAGACCAAGGACCAGGAACGCCACGATGGCAGTGAGCGCCATCGACCCGATGATCTCCCACCACAGAGCGTCGCCTGCTGCGATTCGACCCGGCATGGCGAACGGAGCAGTAAGTGGAATCCAGCTGATGATCCGAGCCACCACTGAGTTTGGATCTGAGGCGCTGAAGATGGCTCCGAAGTAGCTCAACATCAGCACAACGGTGACCGGAGCCAGCGTGGCCTGGGCATCTTCTTGTCGAGGAGCGAGCGAGGCACCGGCCGCAAAAACCGAGCCGTAGAGCATGTAGCCCAAGACGAACCAGATCAGCCCGGTGCCGATGAGCGACACGGACAGCGCAGGCAGAGCACTCGATCCGAAGATCGACGCAGCAGCGATGGCCGAGCCGGCAAGCGCCGCGACCTGGAGGATGCCGAGCAGACCGATGCCGATGATCTTGCCGATGAGTAGATCTCGGGCCCGCACGGACGAAAGCACGAGCTCGACCACCTTGGTCGATTTCTCTTCGAAGACACCCATCATGATGTAGGCACCGGCCACCTGGATCGAGATGAACAGCAAGACGACGGTCAAGAACGCAACGGCTTCTTTGGCTTCAGACTCAGGGTCGGCCTCGAGTTCGACGATCTCAAGCTGCCCAGCATTGGTGAGCGCCTGCCCGATCTCGGATTGGTTGAGGCCAGCGTCCCCAAGTTCGGCGACCAGCGTTGCTTGCTGCCACGCTGGCGTGACGAGGGCGATCAACTCGGCATCGGCCTCTCGCATCACCAGACGGTCGTCGATCACGAAGCCATCGACCTCGCCCTCTTCGATTGCCAGCTCGCCGTCGGCCTCGCTGGCGAGCATGGTGATGTCGATCTCGGTTTCCTGCAGTTCGCCGATCAGCTCGAGGTTCTCGACGGCCCCGGCGGGGGTGGGGCCGACAACGCCGAGGTTGACCGGGTCGTCCTGATCGATGAGCGACACGATGCCGAAAATGCCGAAGATGATCACCACGGTTGTCCCGAGGCCGATGAGGAATGCCTTCGAAAACACACGCGAGGTGATCTCGCGACGCGTGATCAACCACACAGCAGACGGGCGGTCGGTGGTCATGAGGCCTCCTGCGAGTCAGCGCCGGCAGTGGCAGCGATCGAGGTGAACACCGATTGCAGATCCGGCATGTCGTAGTCGAATCTGGTCACGGCTCCGACCGATCGAGCCTGGGCCAAGATGGCCTCGAGGTCGTTGTCGTTGTCGACGACTGCGACGACCTGATCGGTCGATCCTTCGACCAACGGGTGGTTGATCGCGTCAACAAGAGGGGAGAGCGGTCGATTGACTTGGATCGAAACGTGTCGGACGCCGGCCGACGCCCGCACGTCGTGCACCGTGCCCGCTGCACGAATCTCACCGTCGACGATGATCACGATCTCATCGCAGATCCGCTCGACGAGATCGAGCTGGTGCGAACTGAAGAGCACGCCGGCGCCCGTTGCGACCCGCTCGGTGAGGACGTCTTGCAGCGTGTTGACCGCAACAGGGTCGAGGCCGTTGAACGGCTCGTCGAGGATCAGCAGCTCCGGGTTGGTGACGAGTGAAACGGCCAGCTGCACTCGCTGCTGATTGCCGTGGCTCAGCTTTTCGAGTTGGTCACCCATGCGATCGCCGAGGTCGAGCGACTCAAGAATCTCTGCCGCCCGTGAGAGCGCCGTCTTGCGGTCAACTCCCTTGAGCTCTGCAAAGAAAGCGATCTGATCCTGAATCTTCATCTTCGGATAGAGCCCACGTTGCTCGGGCATGTAGCCGAATCGGGCCAAGTGCGACGGCCCGACGGGTTCGCCGTCCCACGAGATCGAGCCGCTGTCTGGCTCGACTAGCCCGAAGACCGAGCGCATCGTTGTTGACTTCCCTGCACCATTGGGTCCGACGAAGCCGACGACACGACCGCGAGGGACGGCGAGCGACACATTGTTGACGGCGACGAGGTCGCCGTATCGCTTCGAGAGGTCGGTGATCTGGAGCATGTTCGGCAGTATCGCCCAGCCTCTTGCCCCTGACCTCAGGCGAGCGCCCGATTGCGGTTCACCCGTGCGGTTGAGTTGTCCTCCCTCCTGCGGAGGAATACAGGAGTACCGCCTTTCACTACGGTGGTCGGATGACCCAGCTCGCCGCGATCGCCCAAGCGTTGCGCTTCAAGAACGTTCGCTGGTTGCTCGCGGAGCTCGTGATCATGGCGGTCGCTCTCGGATTCTCGCTCATCGCTTCGGCCGCTCTGGTCTCTGACATCCCGCCAGGCATCGAGCCGCCCTCGACGGCGGTGAGCGTCGTGCTCACGTTGTCGATCGTGCTCATCCAGATGGTTCGGCGCCGCCTGCCGGTCAGTGTCCTTCTGATTGCAACCGGGCTGCTCGCTGTCATTCGGGTGCTCGAAGTGCCCGAGTTCGAAGTGACCGGTCTCGCCTGGGTTGTCTCGTTGTTTGCCGTTGGCCGCCATGCTGCCCAGCCAATGCGCGACCTTTCCCGTGCGTTCGCCGTGCTGTCGATGATGGCTCTGCTCACGTTCGAAATCGTCAGAGGTTGGGACGACCATGAACTGCTCGGCTTCTCAGAGCGGACGTGGATCTTGATCTTGGTGTCGCAGGTTCTGGCCAACATCTTTCTGTTCCTCGGGGCGTGGCTGTTCGGTGACTTCGCCCGTAAGCGCAACGACCGCGAACGGGATCTCGCCGCCCGGACGATGGAGCTCGAAGCCAGCCGCGAAGAGAACGCTCGCCGCGCGGTGATGGACGAACGAGTGCGAATCGCTCGCGAGATTCACGACGTGGTCGCCCACCACGTCAGCGTGATGGGTGTGCAGGCCGGAGCGGCCCGTCGGGCGGTGAACGTCGACCCTGAGCGGGCCGAGCTTCCGCTTCGTGCCATCGAAGAGTCGAGCCGCGAGGCCGTGCAGGAGCTTCATCGGTTGCTCGGATTCCTCCGCCGGGCCGATGAGACGGATCCCGACGGGTTGAGCCCCGATGCCCTTACCCCCCGGCCGAGTCTCGAACGGCTCCCCGAGCTGCGGCGTCAGTTGGCAGACGCCGGCCTGGCGATTCGCCTTGCGGTCTCAGGCGAAGAGCGTGCGCTGCCGCCGAGCGTCGATCTCAGCGCCTACCGGATTCTCCAAGAAGCCCTGACGAACTGCCTGAAGTACGCGGGTGTCGATCATGCCGATGTCGAGCTCACCTACGGGGCCGAGAGCCTCGGTGTTGCTGTTCGTGATCGTGGCCGTGGGCCAACCGGCAGCATCTCGGTCTCTGCGTCTCCGACGTCAGGCGGCGCTGGTCTCCCAGGTATGGCCGAACGGGTTGCGTTGCTCGGCGGCACTCTGCACCACGGTGAACGGGCCGGCGGCGGATTCGAGGTCGTGGCCGATCTGCCGTTCGACGGCGAGGTCAGTGCCGCGCCGAGCATGGTGCCCGAGCGTGCACCTGAGATGATGGCCCCCGACAGCCACGCAACCGAGGAGGCGGCGTCATGACCGAACCGATTCGTATCGGCCTGGTCGATGACCAAGACATGGTGCGGGCCGGGTTCGGGATGATCCTCGGTCTCGAGGACGACTTCGAGATTGTCGGCGAAGCGGCAACCGGTAAAGACGCCATTGCTCTGGCAAAGACACCCAACATCGACGTGTTGCTGATGGACGTGCAGATGCCGGAGATGGACGGCCTCGAAGCAACCCGAGAGATCCATGATCAGCTCGCTGACCCGCCGTTCGTCATCATCCTCACGACGTTCGAACGAGACGAATACATCTTTGAGGCTCTGAGAGTCGGGGCCAGTGGCTTCTTGCTCAAGAACGCACCACCAGAAGATTTGATCGACGCCATCAGAGTCGTCGCATCTGGCGAGGCGCTGCTGAGCCCGAGCGTCACTCGTCGAGTGATCGAGACATTTGCCGGCGGTGTTGAGCCGACCGCCCGCCCCGACGAGGTCGATCAGTTGACCGAGCGAGAGTTCGAAGTACTCGGCCAGGTGGCAAAGGGTCTGTCGAACGCAGAGATTGCCGAGGTGCTGTTTGTTGGTGAGGCGACGGTGAAAACTCACGTGTCGAACGTGTTGTCGAAGTTGCACCTGCGAGATCGAGTGCAGGCGGTTGTCTTTGCCTACCGGCATGGTCTGGTCGATTGAGAGGCACTGCGAGGGCTCAACTCGGCCCGCACTCAGCCGATTCGTGTTGTGTTCGTCCTCGTGACCTGCCACACTTCGCCATGATGAATCACCACCTCACCGCCGCGATTCTTGTAGTAGTAGTCATGTAGCGCGCGCTCACAACCTGCGTGCGCTCAACCTCCCCCCGGGGAGGTTTCTTCGTTTTTGGGGCTCGGTTTCGGATAGGGAATCGAGCCCACCCAGCAGCCAATCGTTGCTTTTGTCCTTCCCGCCCCCAGACTTTCTGCCAACCGATCGTCTTCGATCAATCACCTTGGAGTCCGACATGTCCGGTCCCGCCGCAAACGATGCAACCACCGCCTCTTCCAACCGTGTCAACGGTGGTGAGGCGCTCATCCGCTCGCTCGAGATGGAGGGTGTAGAGATCGTCTTTGGCTATCCCGGCGGCGCCATCTTGCCGGTGTACGACCCGATCATCGATGCCGGGCTCCGGCACGTGCTTGTGCGTCACGAACAGGGCGCCGGCCACATGGCAGAGGGATACGCCCACGCCACCGGCAAGCCCGGCGTCTGCATGGTGACCAGTGGCCCAGCGGCCACCAACGTGGTCACGCCGCTCGCCGACGCGATGCTCGATTCAGTGCCCATGGTGTGCATCACCGGCCAGGTCGCGCTCCCTGCGATCGGCACCGATGCCTTTCAGGAGTGCGACACGACCGGCATCACCCGTTCGGTCACCAAGCACAACTTCCTCGTGACCAGGGCCGAGGACATTCCTCGCACGATTCGCGAAGCCTTCCACATCGCCACCACCGGTCGACCCGGTCCGGTGTTGGTCGACATCCCGAAGAACATCGTCGACGCCAACAACCCAGATGCCTACTTCGAGTGGGAGTGGCCAGACGATCTCGATCTGCCGGGTTACAACCCGAACGTCACGCCAGGCGATGCCGACATCGAGGCGGCCGCCGACTTGCTGATGCAGGCCGAGCGCCCTGTTCTCTACGTTGGCGGAGGAGTGCTGAAGGCTCGTGGAGCACAGGCCCTTCTCGAACTGGCAGAGATGACCGATATCCCGGTCGTCACCACGTTGATGGCCCGCGGCGCATTTCCCGACACGCATGAGTTGTGCCTCGGGATGCCCGGCATGCACGGCAACTACACCGCCGTCACCGCGATCCAGCGCAGCGATCTCCTCATCGCTATGGGTAGCCGTTTCGACGACCGAGTCACCGGCAAGGTCGGAGCATTCGCTCCGGATGCCAAGGTGATCCACGTCGACATTGATCCGGCCGAGCACGGAAAGGTTCGTAAGCCAGATGTTTCGGTTGTTGGCGATTGTCGAATCGCAATGGAGTTGCTCAACGAGGTCCTGCGTCAGCGTGGCCTTCCCGAATCGAATCCCGATCGTTCACCGTGGAAGCAGCAGGTCTCCGGCTGGCTCGAGAAGTACCCGCTGACCTACCAGCAGTCGAAGGACGGCGAGCTGCTCAAGCCGCAGTACGTCATCGAGCGACTGCGCGATCTCTCGCCGAGCGACACCATCGTGTGTTCGGGCGTCGGGCAGCACCAGATGTTCGCCAGTCAGTACTGGGAGTTCAACCACCCCTACACCTGGATCAACTCCGGCGGCCTCGGCACGATGGGCTTTTCGATTCCGGCGGCCATCGGTGCCAAAGCCGGGATGCCCGACCGCACAGTGTGGGCCATCGATGGCGACGGATGCTTCCAGATGACCGCTCAGGAGCTCGTCACCGCCGCGGTCGAGAAGATCCCAGTCAAGATCGCGCTGCTGAACAACTCGTTCCTCGGCATGGTGCGCCAGTGGCAGTCGCTCTTCTACGAAGAGCGACTCAGCGAAGTCCACCTCGGTTATGACCTGCCCAACTACGTGATGCTCGCCGAGGCCATGGGCTGCGTCGCATTCCGGGTTGAAGATGTCGACGAGGTCGATGACGTGATCGCCAAGGCCAACGAGATCAACGATCGCCCCGTGGTCGTCGAGTTCCGTTGTCACGCTGATGAGAACGTCTATCCGATGGTCCCCGCCGGCGGTTCGAACGATGACGTGATCGTCGACCCCTCACAGTCAGCTCTGCTCGATGCCGATCGGGCCGCAGCCGCTGCGGCCGCCGCCACGGAAGGAACAAACGCATGAACCGCCCAGGAGACCTCGCCCACCACACCCTTTCGGTGCTGGTCGAAAACAAGGCGGGCGTGCTTGCCCGCGTTGCTGATCTCTTCGCTCGTCGGGGCTACAACATCGTGTCGCTTGCCGTTGCGCCAACCGACGACGTTGCCTTCAGCCGGATCACGATCGTGGTTGATGTCGAGTCGGCCCCGCTCGAGCAGATCGTCAAGCAACTGTTCAAGCTCATCAACATCGTTGAGATCCAAGAGCTCTCTGCGTTCGACGCAGTCGAGCGCGAGTTGATGATCGCCACGATCGAGGCGTCGACCGAGACCCGCACGCAGATCGTCGAACTCGTCAACATCTTCGAGGGCAAGATCCTCGCCGTTGGTACGGCGGCGATCACCGTCTCGCTCGATGGAGCCCCTTCGAAGATCGACGACTTCGAGACCTTGTTGCATGACTACGGCATTCGCGATCTGCAACGGACAGGTCGCATTGCGCTCCCGAAGATGGATCGGAGCGTGCCGGTGTTGCGCGCCGTCAACGAAGCCTGAGCGGGCGCGAGCCACGCCCGCGCTGTCAGCTCGGCTGATCGCCGGTGAGCGCGAGATGGTTGTCAATCCCGCGGATTCGGTCCTGCTCGCGATGGTTCACGTAGAGCACGGTCGTCTCGCTCGCCTGGCAGATTCGTTCGATCAGGGCCAGCACCAACTGCCGGTTGATGTCGTCGAGGCCGAGGCACGGTTCATCCAGAATCAATAGCGGCGGATGCTTCACCATGGCTCGGGCGATCAAGACCAGTCGCTGTTCCCCGAATGAGAGTTCGGTGAACGGTGTATTCGGTTGGTCTGCCATACCGAGAAGGGCCAACCATTCGTCGGCGATCGCCTTCTGCTGATCGCTGCTCTTGCTGTAGAGACCGATGCTGTCGAAGAAGCCCGAGATGATGACGTTGCGCAGGCTCGTGCCGACCCGGTACTCCCACTGCAAGGCGGTCGAGACGTAGCCGATGTACTGCTTGATCTGCCAGATGCTCTCGCCGCTGCCCCGCTGGAAACCGAACACGCGGATGTCGTTGACATAACACTGCGGATGGTCGCCGGTGATCAGCGAGAGCAGACACGTCTTGCCGCTCCCGTTTGGTCCGGTGACTTGCCAATGCACGCTCGGCTCGATCGTCCAGTCGAGATCTTCGAACACCGTGTTGTCGGGATAGCGAATCGTCGCCCCGGTGAGACGCACGAGCGGTTCCGCTGGATCGAGCGGCGGCAGGTTCGCGGCAGTGTCAGCGGGTGGCAGGGCCAAGTCGGTGGTCTGCAGATGCAGCAGGTGAGACAGTTCGGCAAAGGCCGCCTCGTCTGAGCGCTGCACCCGATGGGTGAGCTGACCATCGTCGGTGTAGGCCACGTCGGTGATGAAGTCTGGGCATTCGTCGAAACGGTTCAACACCAGCACCATGGGAACGGTCTCGCTCAGCGTCTGCAGATATCCCTGCAGCCAGTGCAACGAGTCGTGGTCGAGTCCGTCGAAGGGTTCGTCGAGTACGAGAAGCTGGGGCCGGCTGGCGAGCGCCCGAATCAGCATGACCTTGCGTGTCTCGCCGGTAGAGAGCTTCCGGAACGCCCGGCCCATCAACGGTCGGAGTCCGAGGGTGTCGACGAGCTCCTGCGCCAGCTGGCGATCCATCGGCTCATCGTCGGAGCCGCCATCTACGGGGGTCGCGTCGATGATCTCGGAGACGGGTGTGCCCTCCGAGATCACATCGAGGATGTCGGCGTCGTCCTTGCGCCGTTCGGCCGCGATCAGCTCGGCCTGGCGCTCATAGGACACGAGGGCGATCCGCCCGGGAAGACCAGACAGCGTTCCCGATTCGACGGTGCCATCACCGGCGAGTGTTGCCGCCAGCGCCGATTTACCGGAACCGTTGGTTCCGGTGATCAGCCAGTGCTCGCCCGTTCGAATGGTCCAGTCGATGTCACGCAGCTGGAAGCGCCCGTCGAAATCGACCGACAGGGCATCGAGGGTGATGCTGAAACCTTCCATTGCAATCCCAAGGCCGCGAGTTATGAGCCGGGAGGCGAAGAACTCGAGGAACCCGCAGGGTTCACACGATGCGCTTCATGTCGGCCATGTAGCCCCGCAGTTCGGCGCCGATGGCTTCGACGGGGTGGCTGCGGATCGCTTCGTTGACTTCGATCAGCCGAGCATTGTCGACCGCGGTGTCGTCGAGGTCGAGACCCTTTCCGATGACGTCGCTCTTGATGCCCTTCATGAAGTCCGCCAGCAGCGGCACGCACGCGTGGTTGTAGAGATAGCAGCCGTACTCAGCGGTGTCGGAGATCGTCGCATTCATCTCGTAGAGCTTCTTGCGGGCGATGGTGTTGGCGATCAGCGGGGTTTCGTGGAGGGACTCGTAGTAGGCCGAATCGGCGATGATGCCGGCCGCGGTCATGGTCTCGAATGCGAGTTCGACACCGGCCTTGACCATGGCGACCATCAGGATTCCGTTGTCGAAGTACTCCTGTTCGGAGATCTCCATGTCGCCGGCTTCGGTTTGCTCATACGGCGTCTCGGCGGTGTCGGCGCGCCACCCGAGCAGTTCGACGTCGTCGTTGGCCCAGTCGGCCATCATGGTCTCGGAGAACCGGCCGGTCATGATGTCGTCTTGGTGCTTGTTGTAGAGCGGGCGCATGATGTCCTTGAGCTCTTCGGAGAGCTCGAACGCCCGAATCTTGGCCGGGTTCGACAATCGATCCATCATGTTCGTGACGCCGCCGTACTTGAGCGCTTCGGTCACGGTCTCCCAGCCGTACTGGATGAGCTTCGATGCGTACGCTGGGTCGACGCCTTCCTCGATCATCTTGTCGAAGCAGAGCAACGAACCGGTCTGCAGCATTCCGCAGAGGATGGTCTGTTCACCCATGAGGTCGGACTTCACCTCGGCGATGAACGACGACATCAGCACGCCGGCCTTGTGCCCGCCGGTGCCGACGGCGTAGGCCTTGGCCAGCGCCAAACCTTCACCGTTCGGGTCGTTGTCTTCGTGGACAGCGATCAGAGTCGGCACGCCGAAGCCGCGCACGTATTCGGCCCGAACCTCAGAACCAGGGCACTTGGGGGCCACCATGATGACGGTGATGTCGTCGCGGATTTGCATGCCTTCCTCGACGATGTTGAAGCCGTGCGAGTACGACAGGCACGCATCCTTTTTCATCATCGGCATGATGGTTTCAACGACAGAGGTGTGTTGCTTGTCTGGCGTCAGATTCAACACCACGTCGGCGGTTGGCAGCAGTTCGTCGTAGGTACCGACGGTGAAGCCGTTCTCTGTGGCGTTCTTCCACGACTGGCGCTGTTCGCTGATGGCTGCCTCGCGCAGCGCATACGACACGTCGAGGCCGGAATCGCGGAGGTTGAGTCCCTGGTTCAGACCCTGGGCACCACAGCCGATCACGACCATCTTCTTGCCCCGCAACGCCTCGACACCATCCTCGAACTCGTCGAGGTGCATGAAGCGGCACTTGCCGAGCTGTTCGAGCTGCTCGCGCAGCGGCAGCGTGTTGAAGTAATTCGCCATGGGGTGCCTCCAGAACGGGCTGAATGATCAGCCGGGATCCTACCGGTCGCCCTTCGATTTTGAGTAACGCTTGGGTGCCGCCGCTGCCGTCAACCCTTGTTGAACAGCACCTGGTTGATCTCGGCCATTCCAGCGTCGGCGCCGAGCTCATCTCGTTGGAGGACAAGGCTCAGCTTGGTGCGCCGTCGGAGGAGATCGTCTAGCCGGGTGATCATCTCCCGTTCGGCCATGACCGGCAGTTCGGCCCGCAACAGATCGCTTGACGCGAGGGCAGGCGAAGCAAGCGCAGGGTCTTCTTCAATTGCGTCGAGCACCGCCGTCGCAGCCCGCCCGTGACGGCGCCACACGACGTGGGCGACCGATGGTTCGCGTTCGATGTCGGGAGCCTTGTCGAGGCCGAGCTTGCGGGCTCGTGCCATGAACGCTTGAAACTCCTCGTCTGACGGCTCGCCGAACCAGCCCTCGGCCTCTGGCCCCATCTTGATGCCAAGCGAAGAGACGGCGTCGACCACTTCTTCGCCCACGTTCAGGCAATCGGTGAGCTTGCCGCCGAAGATCGTCACGATACGCGTCGGCTTGTCGACGTCGATCTCATGCTTGCGTGAGAGCGAGGTCCAGTCGACATCGGTTTGGTCGCCGCCCTTGCGTTCGACGACAAGCGGGCGAACACCTGAGCGTTCACTGATGATGTCTGACATCGTGAGCGGTGTGTCGAGGTCGAGCCGGGCATTGATTTGATCGAGCAGAAACTGCCGATCCTCGTCGAACACCGGCTCGGCGGGATTCTCCGTGCGGGTGTCGGTCGTGCCAATCACTGATCGATGGGCCATGGGGATGACGTAGAACAGCCGGCCCGTGTCGTCGAAGAAGGCCAACACGCGCTCGGAGTCGGTGAGCTTCGGAACGACGAGGTGGATGCCCTTCGAGTAGACGACCCGGTGGTCGGTGGCGTTGCCCCACTTCTCATTCAGGCCATCGACGAACGGCCCGGCCGCATTGACAATGGTCTTGGCCACCAACTTCAGCTCGCGATCTGACTCGGTGTCTCGCAGCCAGACATGCCAGCGACCGTCTTCCCGCTCAGCTTTGTCGAGGTTGACGTAGTTCGCGGCCGTCGCCCCGTTGTCGAGCGCAGAACGAACGAAACTCCACACGAAGCGGGCATCGTTGTCCTTGAGGTAGGCGTCTTGATATTGGACGCCCCCCTTCGCCGTGGCCGTGTTCACAATCGGCTCGGTCTTCTTGATGGCCTTCGGTCGAAAGTACTTGGGAGGCTTGGTGGCGAAGCGCCCAATTCCCCAGTACCCGACGGTGCCGAGTCCGGCGAGAAGGGCGGGGAACGGAGCGGTCTTGTCGAGCGTGGCGAGAAAGCCAAGCTCAGTGATCATGTTCGGGTAGGCCTTCATCAGCTCATTGCGTGATCCGCAGAGCTTCCACACAAGAGGCAACTCGTAGTTCTCGAGATACTTGAACCCGCCCCACACGAGGTTTGAGGATTCCTGGGAGGTGAAGTTGGCGAAGTCACCCCTATCGATGACTGCAACCTTGACGCCTCGAGCTGCCAGCGCAGCGGCTGAGACGGCCCCGTTGATGCCGCCACCGACGATCAACACATCGAAGGAACCTCGGTCGAGGCGATCGAGATTCTGAGCTCGCAGTTCCACCGAGCCAACTTACCGAGTCGCCGGACTCGAATTCGCTTTTGTAGGGGTCGCTAAGGGTGAAGACTCTGGGCATGCTACGAGCGACCGGCCTTGAGAAGAGCTACGGAGATGTGAAGGCACTTCAGGGGGCCGACCTCATGGTCGAAGCAGGGCAAATTGTCTCGCTCTTGGGCCGAAACGGCGCGGGAAAGACCACCATGCTGTCGATCATCGCTGGATTGCTGGCGCCTGATTCCGGTTCGGTGTCGATCGGCTCCACCGACGTACTGGCCGACCCCGCGGCGGCAGCCAAGTTGCTCGGCATTGCCCCACAAGACACCGGCATTTATCCGATTCTCACGGTCCGTCAAAACCTCGAGTTCTTCGGCGAGCTCGCCGGCCTCGGCGCCTCGCGCCGACCACGGGCGGTTGAGGTTGCGGACCAACTTGGCCTCGGTTCGCTCCTCGACCGCAAAGCCTCCCAGCTCAGCGGGGGAGAGGGACGACGACTCCACACCGCATGCGCATTGGTGCATCGCCCTCGCCTTCTCATGCTCGATGAGCCAACGGTTGGGGCCGATGTTGCCACTCGCCTGCAGTTGATCGAGGCGGTTCGCGAACTTGCTGACGATGGTGCTGCCGTCGTCTACACCACCCACTACCTGCCCGAGGTGGAAGCGCTCGATGCCGACATCGTTGTTATCGACGAAGGCCAGGTGAAGGCTCGGGGCACCCAAGAACAACTCATTGCCGAACACAAGATGCGGGGCGTTCGGTTCACGATCGACGGAACGCTGCCAGCGCACCTACGCGAGTCGCTTGGCGCAGTCGAAGTTGGCGATTCGGCATACCGAGCCCTTGGCGATCTCGACATGCGTTCGCTGCTTGGTCGATTCGGCTCCGATGCCGAGATTTTGAGATCGGTCGAGGAGCTTCGTCCTGATCTCGAAACGGTCTTTTTGGCTGTGACCGGTCATCGACTCGACAGCGAGGGCTCGGACGTCGTAGCGGTGTCCGCATCGGAAGCGAGCGAATCGTGACGGCACTTCTCGCCATCACGAAGGTGCAGTTGAGAATCATTCGAAACGATCCGTGGTTTCTCGTGATCATGTTTGGTATGCCGCTGGTGGTCATGCCGTTGTTCGGCAAGACCATGGGGCTGTCGTTGCAGGCCTCGGGGTTCGCCGACGCAACCGGGGCCGAACAAGTCGTGCCCGGCCAGGTGGTCTTGTTCGGCTTTTTTGTGGGTGGCTCCGTCGGGTTCACCGTCTTTCGCGAGCACGGCTGGAAGACCTGGGATCGGCTTCGGGCCTCGGCGGCACCTTCGGTCGCGCTGCTCGGCGGTTTCGGGTTGCCGTGGGTGGTCATCTTGTTGCTGTGGCAGTCCGCGTTGTTTGCCGCAGGCTCGCTCGTGCTCGGGCTCAGCCTCAACGGTGGGTCACCGTTTGCGCTCTTGCTGATGTTGCTGGGTTACGCGCTCTGTGTTGTCTCGCTCATTCTTTTGATGACCGCGACGTTCCGCACGGTCAACCAGTTGAGCGCGTTTCAGAACGTGGGAGCCATGGTGTTCGGCGGGCTCGGTGGTGCACTTGTGCCGCTCGACCAACTCCCAGGCTGGGCTCAAACCATTGCGCCAATCACTCCGGCCTATTGGGCGATGCAGGGGCATACCGATGTGTTGCTCCGGCAAGGTGGCGTCGTCGATGTGCTGCCCGAGTTTGGTGTTCTCGCCGGCGTGGCCATCGTCATTTCTGCCCTGGCGGTCGGACGGTTCCGGGTCGACGAAACCAAGGAGTTCTTCGCCTGACGCGGGTTCTGGCACAATCTCGAATCAGACACCCAATGGGAGAGCTCCATGACTGAATTCGTACGAATCGAAGAAACCGATACTGATGGCGTCGCGATCATGCGACTTGAGCGGCCCAAGGTCAATGCGCTCAACAGCCAGGTCGGCGCCGAGCTTCTTGCCGTTGCCAATGAACTCTCGGCCCGCGACGACGTTCGGGCTGTTGTCGTGACCGGCGGGCCGAAGATTTTCGCCGCTGGCGCCGACATCGCAGAGTTTCCGATCACGGGTGACCGCGACCCATCCGACCAAGTCGATGCCCTGATCGCGGCGACGTTTGCAATCGAGAACATGAGCGCGATCACGATCTCGGCCGTCAACGGCTATGCCCTCGGTGGAGGGTGTGAGCTGGCCATGTCGAGCGATTTCCGCATCGCTGGCGAGGGCGCTGTCTTCGGACAGCCCGAGATCTTGCTCGGCATCATCCCCGGCGCTGGAGGCACCCAACGGCTACCCCGCCTGGTCGGCATCACCAAAGCGAAGGAGCTCAACTACAGCGGCCGCATGGTCAAGGCCGACGAGGCGCTTGAGATCGGCTTGGTGTCCGAGGTGGTGCCCGACGACAAGGTGCTCGACCGTTCGATCGAGCTCGCTGGCACCTATGCAAAGGGCCCGGCGGCTCTGGCTCAGTGCAAGCGAGCGATGATGGAAGGCATGCACGTCTCGCTCGAAGAGGCGATGAAGATCGAAAAGCGCGAGTTCGTGAGTGCGTTCCAGACCGATGACTCAGTGATTGGCATCCAGAGCTTCCTCGAGAACGGACCAGGCAAGGCCGACTTCACGGGGAGCTAGAGCACGCCGCTCTTCCAGAAGCAGCCGCAAGCCGCATGCACCCGGCCAGCCAAAGACGCGCGGCCAGCCAAAGACGCGCTGCCAGCCAAATGAACCGTATTGTCCGGACCTATTCCGGTAAATGCCGATTGGTTTAGTCGGGATTAGCAACTAGGTTTGCACTCTTCACTGCATGGTGTGGTGAGTTGACTCGATGGAGGGTTGATCATGGCGACCGACGGTTGGGGTTTCGAAACTCGGCAGATTCACAGCGGACAAGAACCTGACTCCGCAACCGGAGCGCGGGCCGTGCCGATCTATCAGACGACGGCGTATGAGTTCCGCAACACCGAACACGCAGCGAACCTGTTTGCCCTTGCGGAGCCGGGCAACATCTACACGCGCATCATGAATCCCACACAGGGAGTTCTCGAAGTTCGTCTTGCCGCTCTCGAAAATGGGCTGTCAGAGACGGCAGCTGGCGTTCCCGGTGCGTTAGCCGTGTCGTCAGGTCAGGCTGCCGAGACCCTCGCGATTCTCAACATCGCCGAAGCGGGCGACCACGTGGTGGCCGGAGCTGCGCTGTACGGCGGCACCTACAACTTGCTGCACTACACGCTTCCGAAGATGGGGATCACCACGACCTTCGTCGAAGACGTCGACGACCCCGAAGCTTGGCGAGCAGCCGTGCAGCCCAACACCAAGCTCTTCTACGCCGAGTCGATCGGCAACCCGAAGAACAACGTGCTCGACATCGAAGCTGTGGCTGGTGCCGCCCACGATGCGGGTGTCCCTCTCGTGGTCGACAACACCGTTGCATCGCCCTACCTCGTCCGTCCGCTCGACTGGGGCGCCGACATCGTCGTTCACTCGGCCACGAAGTTCATTGGTGGCCATGGCACTTCGATCGCTGGCGTCATCGTTGATGGCGGGTCGTTCGAATTCTCAGACGCAGAGAAGTATCCGAACTACAACGAGCCCGACCCGAGCTACCACGGCCTGCAGTACTGGCCCATGCTCGGCGCTGGCTCGTTCATCGCCAAGGCTCGCGTGCAGTTGCTGCGAGATCTCGGACCTGCCATCAGCCCGTTCAACGCCTTCCAGGTGCTGCAGGGCATCGAAACACTTTCGTTGCGAATGGAGCGTCACTGCGACAACGCCATGGCCGTCGCCCAGTGGCTCGAAGCCCGCGATGAGGTCGAGTCGGTGAACTACGCCGGTCTTGCTTCGTCACCGTGGCACGACGCGGCGCAGAAGTACACGCAGGGTCGTGGGTTCGGTTCGGTGCCGTCTTTCATCCTCAAGGATGGGCGTGAGGCTGGCGAACGCTTCGTGAACGCGCTCGAGCTCCACAGTCACGTGGCCAACATCGGCGACGTCCGGTCGCTCGTGATCCACCCTGCGTCAACCACGCACTCTCAGCTCACACCAGAAGAGCAGGCAGCGACGGGTGTGCACCCCGGTTTGGTCCGACTCAGCGTTGGTCTCGAGTCGCTCGATGACATCATCGCCGACCTCGAAGTCGGTTTCACGGCGGCAAAGGGCGCCTGAGCTACTGCACAGTTCCGCTCAGGAGATCCGTCAGGAACGCCTCGAACTCAGGGGCGAGATCAGCTGCATATGAGGCCGTGATGTGATGATCGTCGCGGTAGTGGAAGGTGCCGTCGGAGATCAACGGGCACGTGTCGGTGCACATGAACTCGATCGGATCGATCGTGATCACACCGGGACGATCGAGCGTCGGTGCCTCGCGTTCGCGGAGTTCAACTGCAAGGGCGGTTGCTTCGGCGCGGGTCGGGGTGCATTCCTCGATGCTTCGTCGGGCTGCGCACTCGACGGGATCGAGCGGAATCAACGGGGCGTCGTGCACCCAACCAACGGGAATGTCGCGCTCGGCTGCCTGGGTCAAGAACGAGTCGAGCCCGGCCTGCCACTGCGCGGCATTCGTCACCTCTACATTGGCGGCAAAGTGCGACACAAAGACTGCGTCGGGTGAGAGTTGATCGATCACGTCGAAGTTCTGGCTCTGCACTCGGCGGCAGGCCTCAACCGCAATCTGAGGCTGTGCGCCAACAACGTTGCACCCGCCGAGGATGTGGATCACATACCGAAAGCCAAGCTCGTCTGAGAGCTCTTCGAGCATGGGCGTCCACATCTCTGCGTGAGAGTCGCCGAGCACGAGAATGGTCTGCTCCGAGTCGGTCGAACCGCCACTGCAGGTGTCGGACAAGAACTCGACGTCGCCGAGGTTGCAACCGAAAGCGAGGTGGATCGGCACGTCGTCACGGGCGTCGATCAAGGCAGCAAATTCGGGATCGTCCAACTGAGCGTCAGCGGCCCTATCCAACGTGACGGCACCAACGACCATCACCACAATCAACGCTCCGGCCATGACCCAGTTGGGTCGATGGGCGGCGACGAGCGGCTTGGCGAAGCGAACGGGTCGTTCAAGTAGGTAGAACGAGGCAGCCGCAATCGGCAAGGACAGTCCGACGAGAGCAAGACGAACCGCAGGCGCCGTCGTCCCGAGTGTCACGGTGCCGATGACCAGCACCGGCCAGTGCCACAGGTACCAGCTGTAGGAGAGCGCCCCGAGCTGCTGGAACGGCCACGATCCGAGAATGAATCCGAGTGGTGACCGTTCGGTCACTGCGGCAGCGATGATGAGACAGGTGCCAGCCACGGTGGGGATGGCAGCGACGCCGGGGAACGGTGTCTGTGGCCCGATGAAGAGCAAGGAGCTTCCGACTATGATCAGTCCGCCCCAGGCAAGTACTTCGCGGGCTGCTGCGCTCTTCATGGCGAGCCCGGCTGGCAGGGCGATCGCAAGAAGGCCACCGGCGCCGAACTCCCACGCTCGAGACAATGGCGAGTAGTAGGCCCACTGTGAGGCGGCATTGGCCAACATCACCGAGTGAACGAACGAAGCGACCGTGATTGCGATGAGGGTGATGGTTCGGACGCGAGGACCGAACCGGGCCAGTCCCGCGATGATGAGCGGCCAGACGATGTAAAACTGCTCCTCGACCGCGAGCGACCAGAAGTGGAGGAGTGGGTTCGATTCGCTCGACTCAGCGAAGTAGTTGCCTGCTTCCTTGCCGAAGTAGAGGTTGGATGCATACGCGGCCGCAGCGATCGCCGAGCGCGAGAGCACCTTCCAACTGAGCGCTGAGACCAACAGCGCACTGGCAACCAGGGTGACCACGACGGTCAGCGATGATGCGGGCAGAAGTCGACGCAGACGGCGCGTGTAAAAACGGCCGAGCCGAACGGTGCCACGTTCGTCGGCCTCGCGGACGAGAATGCCGGTGATCAGAAATCCAGAAAGCACAAAGAAGACGTCGACGCCCACGAATCCGGCTTCGAAAAATGGGATCCCGGTATGGAACGCGACGACGAGCGTCACGGCGATGGCCCGCAGGCCGTCTATGTCTCGTCTGTGAGTCTTCATGAAGCCGTCGACTTGTGGTGGCAGGGTTGCCTTGCGTCACTATCGGCATCGGACGACCCGAATCGAGTCAACGGGGAAGTGAACTTGTGCTCGCTCACGCGCCGAGGACAGCCACAAAACAACACCTTCGCGCCGTCACCCCCACGAACGGCTTCATCACTACACTCGGGCGCTGCGCTGGAGACACCGGTGCTCACAGAATTTCAGGAGCTCAACCATGGCCGAGTGCCCCGCTGCGGACGGATCAAGCCCCCGCCAGACGACCTTTGACGGACCGTTCGACATGTGCATTGACCCGTCGAATCGCTACACCGCCGAAATGGTGACGAGCCTCGGCACCATCGTCATCGCACTCGATTCCGCCAGCGCTCCAAAGACGGTCAATAACTTCGTGAGCCTGGCCCGCTACCACTACTACGACGGCCTGACCTTCCACCGGATCATTCAGGGCTTCATGTGCCAGGGCGGTTGTCCCGAAGGCAGCGGCCGAGGCGGACCCGGCTATCGATTTGAAGATGAGCTTCCTGCGCCGGGTCGCTACGAGATCGGCTCGCTGGCCATGGCCAATGCCGGCCCCAACACCAACGGCAGCCAGTTCTTCATCGTCAGCGGCGCCAGCGGTGTCGGTCTGCCACCGCAGTACTCGCTGTTTGGCAAGGTCGTGAAGGGGCTCGACGTTGTTGATCAACTCGAAAAGGTCAACACCGGCCCGGGTGATCAGCCCAATCCTCCCGTGACCATCGAGTCGGTCACGATCACCGAGGCGACCGACTAGCAGGACCCGCCAGTCAGTACCCCAGTCAGTACCGCCCCAGACAGTACTGCCAGCCACGATGGTCAGGCAGTACTGTCAAAGCCGTGTCTGACATCCTCGACGTCGATCTTCTTGCCTTCGAACAAGGCTCGCAGACAGCCCGAAACGCCGTTGTCGACGGCACGATGCGGAGCCTGCGCAGCGGGTTCGTTTTCACCCGCCACGACCTGAGTTCTGACCTTCTCGACACCGCCTACGGGATGCTCGAGCAGTTCTTTGGCCTGCCGGTTGACGACAAGCGACAATCAGTTGCTGAGGGGACCCACGGCCAGACTGGCTACACGGGTCTCCTCGTCGAAACCGCAGCGGTCAGCGATGTTCCCGACTGGAAAGAGATGCTCAATTGGGGTCTCGAGCTGCCAGCAGGACACCCGCTCCGGCGTAAATATCCGTCGCGCTATCCCGATCGGGTGCTCCCGGAGGCCCAGGTGCCCGGCATCACCGAGGTGCTCGAGCGGTTCCATCGCAGCGTGCTCGACCTCCAGCGCCGCTTCTTGCGCATCATTGCAACAGGCATCGGCTGCCACGAGACGTTCTTCGACAAGATGACCATCGACGGCACGACCCTCACCAGAGCCATTCACTACCCGGCAATGGAGGGAGCCCCCGGGGCCGATCACGTGTGGGCGGCTGAGCATGCCGACATCAACCTCATCACCGCTCTGCCGCGGGCTTCGGCCAAGGGACTGCAAGTTCGGCTCGACGATGGTGAGTGGGTCGACGCGATCCCTCCCGATGAAGGCGTCATTGTCAACACCGGGATCATGCTCGAGCACATCACGAACGGCGTGATCCCCAGCGGTTGGCACCGGGTGGTCGCCGATCCGGATCACGCGGGCGATCGCTACTCGGTCGTGCAGTTCTGCCACCCGACTCCGTGGACCATCCTCGACCCGGTCGCGAGTTGCATCACGTCCGACAACCCGCAGCGATTCGCTCCGATCGAAGCAGGCGACCGGCTCGACGAAGTGATCTACGAGATCAACCTTGTCGAAGACGCTCGTCGAGTCGACTGAACGCCGTGGCTCTTTCGTTGTTCGACCGTCTGCGGTTCACGTTCGGGAAAAGAAAGGCCCGTACTAGGGTTAGTGACGATATGACCGACAAAACTTTTGACGAAGCTGAACTGCGCGAACGCCTCTCTCCCGAACAGTTCGCGGTCACCCAGCAGGCCGCAACGGAGCGTGCCTTCAGCGGTGAGTACTGGGACGTCTGGGAAGACGGCACGTACCACTGCATCGTCTGTGACGAGGAGCTCTTCTCATCTGAGACGAAGTTCGACGCCCATTGCGGCTGGCCGAGCTTCGACCGAGCCCTGTCTGACGACAAGGTCGGTGAGAAGCGCGATCTGAGCCACGGCATGGTGCGGGTCGAGTCAGTGTGTGGCAAGTGCGGTGCACACCTCGGCCACGTGTTTCCCGATGGCCCCACCGACACCGGACTTCGCTACTGCATGAACTCAGCATCGCTTCGCCTGGCTCCCAAAGAGGAGTCTGGCGAGTCGTCAGCCGAGAGCTGAGGCCCCGCTCAGGTCGCGGAGCGAGGGCGCGTCCCCTATGGGTGAGTTACCCGGGGAGACAGGCTGGCACGCCACCGTCAATGCCGGCGACGAAGGCCCCGATTCGTTGATCGGCGTTGCCGTGCGAACTCGAGTTTGACCACGGTGTCTCATCTGCAATCGATTCGAGTGCTTGGATCACCTCGGCTGCGTCGCCAGACTCCCAAATGAGGTCTGTGCCGTTGGTCCGGAACGGGTTGGCGGATGCGCCGCCCAGCGCTGCGCCACCGAGGCAATCGGCCTGCAGCTCGATCTGCTGCGCCACCTGATTCGCCGGCATGCGGTTCTGAATCGCGTGCCCCCACTCGTGGGCCACCACGAGATAGACCAACGCATCGCCCTGCTCGGCGTAGAAGAATGAGAGCAGATTGACGTCCCACGCCACGTAGTGGCCGATCGGGCAGTAGACCGCATTCAACGGGGGCAGCGTGGTCCCGCCGCACGTCGGAGCACCGGGGGCGAAGCCGTCGTAGGTGCCGAGGACGATTGGTGGCTGGTAGGACCCGGGGAAATGCTGCGGCCAGTTGTTGGCCCAGAACCATTCGACAACGGTGACCGCCCCGTCGATGTCTCCGTAGAACTCATCGGTGGTTGGTCGAGTCCGCTCGCCCAGCTTCTGCCCACCCCGTTGATCGAAGTCGAGCATGGGAGCGCCGTTGTAGCTGACCATGTAGGTCAGGACCTGTGGTCCGGTTTGGACCGTGATGAAGTCGTTCATGCCCGCCGGCAGGGTGAAGTGATCCCGGTAGAGATGGTCGTAGGGCAGGTATTCGCCTCCGAAGGCGGACGTGCCGGACTGGCCGGTGCCGAACAGTTCGAGCGACGTGCCGTTTTGATTGATGCCGCTGATGTGGAACGAGACCACGTCGAGGTTGGCTCTGCCGCCTGCCTCCAGTGAGAAGTCATCGAAACCGCAAGAGAACGTGGTGCCTTCTGGATACCAGTTGAAGTAGCCGGCGAGCGGCGGGAGCGTGTTGGTCAACCGCACGTACTCTTCGCTCTCGCTGAAGTTGATCATCACGGTGCCGCGGGTCATCGCTTGGGAATCGAGCTGCCCGGCCCAGAAGTTGAGACCAGCGCTGTCGGGCTGGCGTCCGAGCACGTTCTGGTAGACGAGCTGCACGAACTGGCGGTTGGAGAGATTGGCGTAGAGGCTGCGGAACTCATCAGAAGTGGCGAAGAAGTCCGACATGCCCTGAAGCCCGCGACGACCAGAGGCAAACTCGCCACTCCAGAATTCGTACCCGCCGGCGTCGGGGGCACGAAGGAAGTAGGCCGAGTACAACCGGCTGATCGAGTCGGTCATGGCGACGCAGTTGCCGGCGGGGGATGCCTGGCTCGACACAGCAGCGGGAGAGCCCACCACGATGGTGGCCATCAATACGATCGCAACAGCGACATGTCGACCTCGCCTCCGGCGTGGCTTGGTCGTTGGATTCGTTGCCATTCGTGAAAGTGTCACGTTGCCCTTCTGCGTTCTGAGCTTCACAGCTCGCCCGACCGTCACTTTGGCAGACAGGCCAGGGGCCCGCTAGAGGCACCTTCCCCGAATGCCTCTACTCGTTCCTCGGCGTTTCCGTGGGATCTCGGATTCATCCACGGGTGGTCGTCGGCCAGCCTGGTGAGCGTTGCCAACAGTTCGTCGACGTCGCCAGGTTCGAAAATGACGACGTTGTCCCCTTGAGGGCCCGGTCGGAGCCATGTGGCTGATGGCCTCTGAAACAGCGGCCGAGCGGGGGTTTCAGCGCCTGGAGCGACGGCGCCATAGAGGGCGGCACCGGCGAAACAGTCGGCCTGGAGTTCTGAGGCGACATCACGCTGAGAAGGGTCACCCTGGCGTTGAATCGCATGGCTCCACTCATGAGCGATCACGAAGTAGACAAAGGCATCACCGATGGCGTATCCCTGGGCCATGAGTGAGATGTCCCAGGCCACGGTGTTGTTGTTTCCGCAGTAGAAGGCGTTGTTTGGGCCGAGTGTGATAGCGCCACACCGAGGCGCGGTCTCGGTGTTTGTGCCGTCGTAGAGGCCAATGACGTTTGGTGGCACGTACGGATTGCCGGTGAGGCTCTCGGCATTGTTTTTCCAATAGTGGTTCACGGCATCAACGGCGACGTCGAGTTCGGTCAAGAACTCTGCGAGGGTCGGTAGCCGTTCGCCCTCCCGCCAACCTGATCGCTGCGAGAAGTCCGACTGCTCATTAGGCACGACGACGATGTACGTGAAGGCTGCCTCGTCGCCTTGGACCTGCAGTCGAGAAGTTCCTGCGGCTGCGGGGAGTTCGATGTTTCGTAGGAGCAGAAGATTGAGCGGAACGAGCTCGCTGACGAGGTTGGTCGCCGCACCAGATTCCTGGAGCACCACATTGACGTTTTGGGGTTTGCGCACCGGCATCCGCACGTCGACGAAGGTCAACACGTCGATCTCGGAGGCCGTGCCGACTCGACCGGCATCGAAGGTTCCTCTTCCACACACGAACCGGGTTCCCGGCGGGTACCAGCCGAAGTGTCCGGCCAACGGTGTCGATGTTGCCGTCAGGGCGACAAACTCAGGACTCTCGCTGAAGTTGAGCATGACGGCGCCCCGGGTGAGGTCGCCATCTCGAAGTTGGCTGACCCAAAACGCAAGACCCTCGGCATCGGCAGATCGTCCGAGAACGTTGCGGTAGACGAGCCTGACGAAGTCGGCGGCGTCGTTGTCGGAACCGTAGATCGACACGAACTCCGGTGAGTTGGCGAAAAAGGTCGAGATCCCATCGAGATCGGCTCGGCCTGAGGCCAGCTCGCCGGCCCAGTAGTCGAACCCTGCGGCGTCGGGAGCTCGATCGAAGTAGGCCTCATACAGTCGGGCGACTGAGTCGGTGAGGTGAGGACACGACGTGTAGACGTCACCGCTGCCGGTGAGTTGGTCGAGCGGCCCCGGTGTGTCGTTGTCTTCAGCGGCGGCGCCGCCCGAGGTGGTGAGCAGCACGCCGAAGATCAGCAGCGCGATCACGAGGCGGCTCGAGGTCGAGAGCAGCCCTGAAAGGCGGCTCGCAGCACGCGCCTCAGCGCTCGCGTGTCCATCAAACCTCGCTGCGTCGCGCCCTCCCGACCTCATTGCTCCCGAACTTAGCGCCAGACCGGTTGGCACAGGGTGGCAGGGTTGGTCACATCTTCGATGCCCGCCGTGTGACAGTGGGAAGGGTCAGCTCAGCTGATCGATCACGTAGTCGAGGCATCCGGTCAGTGCTTCGAGGTCACTCGTTTCGATCGCCGGGAACAACGCGATGCGAAGCTGGTTGCGGCCGAGCTTGCGGTAGCCCTCGGTGTCGAGGATTCCGTTGGCTCGAAGCACTGCTGCGATGTCGTCGGCACTGACCGCTTCGTCGAAGTCGATCGTCGCAACCACTTGGCTTCGCTTTGCTTCATCGGCGACGAAGGGTTGGGCCGCGTCTGACTTCTCTGCCCATCCGTAGATGGCGGCTGCGTTTGCTTGCGAGCGGCCGGTGGAGAACGACATGCCGCCGTTCTCGTTGAACCACTCGACCTGATGCATCGTGAGGAAGATGGTGGCGAGAGCAGGCGTGTTGTAGGTCTGGTTCTTGACCGAGTTGTCGAGCGCCGTCTTGAGGTTGAGGCCGGGTGGGATCCATCGAGGGCCTGCGTCGATTTCGTTGATTCGGTCCATCGCTCGCGGCGAGCAGGGGGCGATCCAGAGGCCACCGTCTGAGGCGAATGCTTTCTGAGGTGCGAAGTAGTAGCAGTCAACCTGACTGGTGTCCCACGCAATGGCGCCGGCCGCGGAGGTCGCGTCGACGGCAACGACTGCGTCGTCGTCAGCGCCAGCTGGCCGGGTCAAGTTCATCGACACGCCCGTCGAGGTTTCGTTGTGCGTCAGGGCGTAGAGATCGATTCCCGGCGTGCCGACGGCCTCGGGGTGATCGCCGGTGTTCGACTCGATCACCATCGGATCGGCGAGGAATGGAGCGGAGGCGACGCCCTTGGCGAACTTGGACGAGAACTCACCGAAGCTCAGGTGTTGTGACCGGTCACGGATCAACCCAATGGTCGCAGCGTCCCAAAAAAGCGTGGTGCCGCCATTGCCCAGAACGACCTCCCAGTCGTCGGGCAGTTCGAACAACTCTGACAGTCCGTCGCGTAGTCGCCCAACGATGTCCTTCACCGCGTTCTTGCGGTGGGAAGTCCCGAGAAAGTCGTCCGCAATCTCCGCCAAGGCGGTGACCGCCTCGGGCCGAACCTTGGAGGGGCCGGACGCAAAGCGACCGTCAGCAGGCAGTTTCTCGGCGGGGATCTGAATTTCGGGAGTTGTTTGGCTCACAGCCTGGAATGATGGCACTTGGCCCCGTCCTTGGATACCCCTTTCCCGGAGAGTAGTCACATGTCACAAGCCCGTATCTCTACGCGTGTTGCGTCGATCGCCCCCTCGGCCACCTTGGCTGTGACCAACAAGGCCAAGGCGCTCAAGGCCGCCGGAGAATCAGTTGTTGGCTTCGGAGCCGGCGAGCCTGATTTCCCCACCCCCGACTACATCGTCGAAGCGGCCGCCGCAGCGTGTCGGGACCCGAAGAACCACCGCTACGGCCTTGCCGGAGGCACCCTCGAGCTCAAGGCCGCCATCGCAGCGAAGACAGCGCGCGACTCGGGCTACGAGGTCGATCCAGCCCAGGTGGTCGTGACCAACGGTGGCAAACATGCGGTCTACAACGCATTGGCCGGCGTTGTTGACCCTGGTGACGAAGTCTTGATCCCGACTCCCTACTGGACCACCTACCCCGAACCCGTGAAGCTCGCCGGCGGCGTGGCGGTACCGGTCGAGACCACGATCGAGTCGGGCTTCAAGGCATCGGTCGAGCAGTTGGAGGCGGCCCGCACTGACCGCACGAAGGCGTTGATCTTTGTGAGCCCGTCGAACCCATCAGGAGCGGTTTATAGCCGCGAGCAGGTCGAAGCCATCGGCCGTTGGGCTGTCGAGCACGGCATCTGGGTGCTCACCGACGAGATCTACGAGCACCTGGTGTACGACGACGCTGAGTTTCACTCAATGCCAACGCTCGTTCCCGAGCTCGCCGATCGCTGCATCGTGCTCAACGGTGTGGCGAAGACCTACGCCATGACCGGCTGGCGCGTCGGCTGGATCATCGCTCCACCCGACATGGCCAAGGCGCTCACGAGTCTCCAATCGCATCAGACGTCCAACGTGGCGATGGTGTCGCAGGTGGCGGCACTCGCCGCGGTCGAGGGTGATCTCACCGCTGTGCACGAGATGCGCGCTGCGTTCGACCGTCGACGGAAGAACATGCACTCGCTGTTGTCCGCGATGCCCGGCGTCGAGTGTCTCGCCCCCGAGGGTGCCTTCTACGCCTTTCCGAGCTTCGAAGGTGTTCTCGGTCGGACCATTCGGGGCAAGCAGATCAACACCACGCTCGACCTTGCTGATGTTATTCTCGAGGAGGAAAAGGTGGCGTTTGTTCCGGGCGAGGCCTTTGGCAGCCCGGGCTATGCCCGATTCTCATTCGCACTCGGAGACGACGACCTTGGTCTTGGCCTCGGCCGCATCGGCGATCTTCTCGCTGAGGGCTGAGCGTGACCGACGCGGCCGCTCCAACCGGACCCTCAGCGCCCTACGGCGGCTGGCCCTCTCCGATCACTGCGGCCGCTGTCGCAAGCGGGGGAGTCGGCCTTGGCGGGCCGGCCATTCGACCGCGGCACGATGGCGCAGCAGAGGTTTGGTGGAGTGAGCTTCGGCCTAGTGAGGCTGGGCGAGTCGTTCTCGTTCGACGGGTGGGCGACGGAGACGCCACCGACGTGTTGGCCGCTCCGTTCTCTGCTCGCACCAGAGTCCACGAGTACGGCGGCGGAGCGTGGCTGATCACGCCCGAGGCCGCGTTCTTTTCAAATTGGGACGATCAACGGCTCTATCGCATCGACATCGCAGACGACGGTGCGGTGGGTGAGCCGGTTGCCCTCACCCCCGAGCCGGAAGAACACCACGCCTGGCGTTTCGCCGATGCTCGGGTCACGCCCGATGGTGCCTGGTTAGTGGCAGTGTCAGAGGATCATCACGGTGCCGTTGTCGAGGATCACGGCGAGGCGGTCAACGCCATCGTCGCCGTGCCAGCAGCTGGCGGTGAACCGCTGGTCCTCTCCGACCGGACCGATTTCGTTGCTGCGCCGCGCGTGTCGCCAGACGGCCGTTGGATCAGCTGGATCTGTTGGAACCACCCGAACATGCCGTGGGACGGAACCCGCCTGCTGGCCGCCCCGCTCTGGCAGTCAGCGACCGAGCTGCGCATCGGCAACGTGAAGATCGTTGCCGGAGGCGAAGCATCCCTTGGCGACGAGCAGATCGCCATCGTCGGTGCCAACTGGTTGGCAGACGGACGTCTCGCGTTCTCCACCGACGAGTCTGGGTTCTGGAATCTCAACACATGGCGTCCCGGCGATGACGATGTCACGCCTCTCACCGCCCTCGATGGGTCTGAGATCGGTGGCCCGGCGTGGGTCTTCGGTGGTCAACGTTGGGCTGAGCTGCCTGACGGGCGTCTTGCGGTCATCGTGACGACCAAGGCAACCGACACGTTGGCCATCGTGGCGTCGGACGGATCGATGGAGCCAATCGACACACCCTTCACTGCGATGTCCGGCATCACGGCCGACGCTGCAGCAGGAACGAGTGTTGTTTTGGAAGGGCATCTCGTTGATGCTCTTCCGTGCATCGCCGCAGTCAAACTCGGCGACGCTCGGGTGTCGATGGTGCGGCCGCCCGCAGATCTCGAGGTTGCACCCGTCTGGTTCAGTGCAGCCGAGTCCATCGAGTTGCCGGTTGGCGATCGTCAGACCCACGCCTTCTTCTACCCGCCGACTGGCCCGGTCGCTGAGCAGGGCGATGAGCTGCCCCCACTCGTTGTCATGGGCCACGGTGGCCCAACGTCGCACACCTATCCGGCGTTGAGCCTCAAGGTTCAATACTGGACGAGCAGGGGCTTTGCGGTCGCCGACGTGAACTACGGCGGATCGACCGGGTTCGGTCGGAGCTACCGAAGACTCCTCAACGATGCCTGGGGAATCGTCGATGTCGAGGACTGTGTGGCGGTCGCTTCGCACCTCGCAGAAACAGGTCGGGTCGACCGCGCCAGGATGGCCATTCGAGGTGGCTCGGCCGGTGGCTTGACGGTGCTCCGGGCACTACAGACCTCCCAGGAGTTCTCGGCCGGCACCAGCCTCTATGGCGTGGCCGATCTAAAGGCACTTGCCGCGGAGACCCACAAGTTCGAATCGCGCTATCTCGATGGATTGATCGGTCCGTGGCCCCAGGCACAAGATGTCTACGAAGCAAGATCGCCGATCAACTATGCAGACGACCTCTCATGCCCCCTTCTGGTGATGCAGGGCTCTGAGGACGAAGTAGTACCACCGAGCCAGTCTGAGGCGATCGTTGCCGCTGTGGCCGAGAAGGGTCTTCCGCACGCCTACCTGCTGTTTGAGGGAGAACAGCACGGATTTCGTCAGGCCTCGAGCATCATCCGTTCTCTCGAAGCCGAGCTCTGGTTCTACGGCAAGGCGTTCGGGTTTGAGCCAGCCGATGACATCGAACCGCTGAGCGAAGCGGTCGGGTTCGGCGCGTGATGCCAACCTTCCCCCACTGATGGTGGTGGCGAAGCGGCCCATCGTTGACCATGATGTAGGGGTGAGGGGCCAAGGGATCAAAACAGTGACGCCGGTGGGTGCCCCAGCGGCGTGCTCAGCGACAGCCGAGTCTCGATGACGGCGCTGTCTCCCCGACAACTCGTGATCGGAGCTGGCGGAACCGGTAAGACGCACGTCTTGCAGTCGTGGCTTGCTGATGCCGACCTCGATGTCAACGACGCGTCGCACGTGATTTGGCTGAGCGGTAGCCCGTTGCGATCACCCGACGAACTGGCCGTGAAGAAGGCAATCAAGGCCGGGCCACAACTGATTGTCGTTGATGATCTGCAGTGGTTTGCCGAGGCTGCACTCGAGGTGCTCCTGGATGGCCTCGACGATGTGGCCCTGTGGGCCAGCCGTCGCCCGTGGCCGTCCAACAAGACAATGGCGATCTGCAACGACGCGCTCACCGAGCGGGCCGCAGCAACCCGCGTCGGGCTTCTTGATGAAGATGCCTTTGCCCGGGCCGTTGCCACTCTGTTCGGTTCGGCAACCGCCAGCGATGTCATCGACCAGCTCTTCGCCGCCACGAGCGGTTCCATCGGCCTCGCGGCCGACTGCATCAACTCGAGTTGGAACGGCGATCTCACCTCGCTGGCTGAGGAGCTGATCGACGCAGTACGCCGCCGAGTCGAACGATGCGGAACAGAAGCCAGCGCCCTCGTGCAGATGCTGTCGGTCGCGGCAGACCTCGACCCCGCCACCGCGGTTGAGGCACTCGACGAATCGATCGATCGAAACAACGCCCAACGAGGAAGCCGAGCCGGGGGAGTGCTCGACGCCGAAGGACTGCTCATTCCGCTCGTGCGGGCTGCCGTGAGCGGCGATCTCACCGATAGCGAACGTTCGAGAATTCACGATCGCTTCGCCGTCGCCCTTACTCCGTTGCACCCGGACGCCGCCGTCGAGCACCTCGTCGCCGGTTCCGGCGAAGTCCCGGGAGCAACCGATGCGCTCGTAACGGCTGCAGAACGGCTGCAACACACCGACCCGGAGCGGGCCCTTGCGCTTGCCGACCAGGCAGAACAGGGCGGACTCGTCTCCGATGAGATCATCCTGGTGAGGGCAGGGGCTGCGTTCGAACTCGGCACCTCCGAGGCCTTGGCCCACCTCGACCGGGTCTCTTCAACAGCGCTGCCGGCTGCTGCAGCACTCGGCTACGGCATCGACGTGCGCGACATGCGCTGGGAGGCCGCCCTCGGTCGCCCGCTCGAGGGCGAGTTGAGTGCACCGATGCGCAGCCTCGCTGCTTGCCTGTGGGGAACTGAGTTTGAGGTGCCGACCCCGAGTGACCCCAGCCCACAGGCCGGCGTCATTCTGTCGATGGCTCGCGGCTTGGTCGATCTCGCAAACGGCGATGCTGCCCAGGCTCTCTCGGAGCTCGCTCGTGCTGCCGACGACTACGACCGCATTCGGCCAGATACGCCGATCGGCATCACCCCGCACTCGCTCGGTGCCCTGACGGCGGTGATGATCGGCGACATTTCGGCCGCCGACTCGCTCTTGACGCAGGCGATCGACAACGTCAGTGGGGGAGCGGGCGAGGCGGTCACTCATCGTTTGCTGCGGTCCTACGTTCGGCTCACCGATGGCGACTACCAGTTCGCACTCGAAGACGTTCGAGCCGGCGAAGGCGAGAACTGGACCCAACGAGACCGGTTCTTGCTGGCCGCAATCGACGCCGCGTTGGCTCGCCGGTCCGGTGACACCTCCCGGCTTCGCGAGGCGTGGCGCCGGGCTGATCCGGTGCTCGTCCGCCAATCGACGAGCTGGATCTTCACCGACTTCTTCGTCGAGCTGCTCGCGGCGGGTTGCAAGCTGGGCGAGCTCAGACGCGTCGAACCCGTTCGGGCCGGGCTCGTTGCCCAGCTCGTCGGCTTGCCGTCGACGGGGCCGGCCCCTGTCGCAGCACGCTGGATCGAGCTGCAGTTTGCCTTGGCCACCGACAACGACGACGACGGCCGCCTGTCGGCCGCAAGTGCACTGTCTGCCAGTACGCCCGGCGGGCCTCGATCCGAGGCTCGGATCCTGGCCGGTAGCGCGTGGATGGCGATCCAGTCGAAAACAGCGGTCGAGGCCGACATGGTCGCCGCAGCCGAGCAGATCGGTGCGGTCGGAGACGGTTGGGAAGCCTCGCGGATTCTTGGTCAAGCGGCGCTTGATCAAAGTGATCCGAAAGCGGCTCGTCGACTGCTCGAGGCCGCTCGCCTCTATGCCGTCGAGCCGAATGAAGATGACGGTGGCGGCTTGGTTGCGCTTGGTCTTTCCGATCGCGAGGCTGAGGTTGCCGTGCTGGTGGCCGAAGGGCGCACCCACAAAGAGGTCGGGGCGCAGCTCTACATCTCGCCCAAGACCGTTGAGCACCACGTCGCTCGCATCCGCCAAAAGCTCGGTGCAACGTCTCGAGCCGAGTTGCTTGGCATCATCCGAGAAGCGGTCAGCTCGAGCTAGCTGCTGGGTCGAACGCTCCATTTTCGGGCACGACCACGGCTGAGAAGATCGGTCTTCGCCGTTGAGAATGCGGCGTTCTCGAATACCCCCTACTCTCGTAGGGGAAACACAGGGGTTACCCCGATTTGGCTTCGAGCGCTTCGTCATATGTTGGCGGAAGTAAGCAACGAACCAATCGGCAAGACCCATCTACGGAGGGAATAAGAAAATGGCAGACGTCAACGACATCCTTTACACGATCCTTGAAAAGGTCATGGGGGATCCAGCACAGGCCCAGGCCTACAGCACCAACCCGTCGGAGTACCTCGTCGCAGAGGGTCTCGACCAGGAAGACCTGTCCCAGCTGAACATGGCTGACACGGTCAGCAACGTGAGCAACACGCTCGAGATTGCGCCCCAGACCACCCAAACGCTGATCGAAGCCACGCCTTCGACCTTCGGCGGCCCGGCTCCCACAGCCCCGGCAGCTCCAGCAGCCGCCCCGGCCGGAGCATCGACTCCTGGAGCCACGGCACCTGCTTCTTCGGCTCCCGCTTCTTCAGCCCCGGCGGCCGCCGCACCCGCTGCTGCCGCTCCGGCCGCCGCTGCGCCTGAGGCCGCAGCTCCAGCTGCTGCCGCACCTGCTGCTCCGGCTCCGGTGACGCTTGAGACCGTCGAGACGACGATCAATGAGTACGTCAACGTCGTGTATGAGGGTGATGAGACCATCACGAACAACTTTGTTGACAACTCGACTGATTTCGAGATTGAGATCGACGGCGATGTTGCCGGCGACGTCGAGATCGAGATCGACAACGAGGTGACCAACGCGAATGCTCTCGGTGAGGGTTCTGTTGCCGCTGGAGACGACGTGAGCGGTGCTGCAACTGGCGACGGTGCCATCGCTGTCGGCGGCGATGCGGTCGATTCACAGCTCAACAGCGGCGATGACGCCGTGCAGATCGCTGGCGACAACGACGGCGTTGCAGTCGCCGGTGGGAACTCCGGTGTTGTTGCCGGTGGCGATGTCGACAGCGCCATTGTCGGTGATGGAAACACCCAGGTCGGCGACGCTGATGTTGTTGTCAGTGGTGATGGCAATGCGGTCACGAACGTTGACGGCAGCGGCAACGCTGTTGGTGATGGAAACACCTTGGTCGAGTCAGACGGCGATGCCGTTGTTGGTTCGTCTGGCGTGATCCAGAACTCAGATGACACCAACGCCGGCTTCGGCTCCGGCGACGTGATCAACGCTGAAGGTGCTGACATCGACGAGTCGAACCTCAACTTCGGAGACGGTGGCGTCGTGCAAGACAACGACACGGAAACCTCCACCGAGATCGAAGACTCGTTCAACGAAGAGACCACCGTCGACACCGAAATCGATACCACGATTGAGGTCACGAACGATGATAGCGTCACCGACGTGGGCAACATCGAGGACAACTCGAGCTCCGACATCGACGATTCATTCAACGAGGTCGACACCGACATCGACGCCGACGACGGCAGCACCGTCGAAGACATCGACGCACTCGACGGCTGATCACCGTTCGTTGCTACGGCAACAGCACAATCAACTCATAGGACATCGGCCCCTGACATTCAGGGGCCGATCGTCCGGTTTTGCGAAGCGAACCGGACCCCCGGTGGGTAACCGTCAAGCAGGGGGCGATCCCCGATTCTGGCTCCCGAGCCTTCGCATATCGTTCTCAACACGTCGTTGCATCGGTGCAGCGCATCCCACAATCAACCAATAAGAGAGGGAAGAAAAACCATGGATGTCAACGAGATCCTCGCCCAAATTCTCACGAAGGTCCTCGGTGACCCGGCTGAGGCCGCCGCCTATGCGGCGGATCCAGCTGCCTATCTCGAGGCCGAAGGCCTCGCTTCGTGCGATCTGTCCCAGGCCAACATGGCTGACACGGTCAGCAACGTGAGCAACACGCTCGAGATTGCGCCGCAGACCACCCAGACGCTGATCGAAGCCAGCCCGTCGGCTCCGGCCCCGGCCGTCGTATCGTCGTCGGCTCCGGACGCCCCTGCTGCGCCGTCGGCCCCGTCGACCCCGGCTGCATCAGCGCCTGCGCCTGCAGCTCCGGCTCCATCGGCGCCTGCGCCTGCCGCTCCGGCTCCAGCCGCTCCCGCCCCGGCTCCGGACGCTCCGGCTCCGGCTCCGGCCACTCCCGCCCCGGCTCCCGCTGCGCCAGCTCCGGTGACGCTGGAGACGATCGAGACGACGATCAATGAGTACGTCAACGTCGTGTATGAGGGTGACGAGACGATCACGAACAACTTCGTTGACAACTCGACTGATTTCGAGATCGAGATCGACGGCGATGTCGATGGTGACGTCGAGATCGAGATCGACAACGAGGTGACCAACGCGAATGCTCTCGGTGAGGGTTCAGTTGCCGCCGGCGATGATGCTTCTGGTGTTGCGACCGGCGACGGCGCCATTGCCGTCGGTGGCGATGCGACCGATTCGCAGCTCAACAGCGGTGACGGTGCAGCACAGGTCGGTGGCGACAACGACGGCGTTGCAGTCGCCGGTGGGAACTCTGGTGTTGTTGCTGGCGGCGATGTCGACAGCGCAATCGTCGGTGACGGAAACACCCAGGTCGAAGACGCTGATGTTGTTGTGAGCGGTGATGGCAATGCGGTCACGAACGTTGACGGCAGCGACAATGCTGTTGGTGATGGAAACACCTTGGTTGAGTCAGACGGCGATGCTGTTGTGAACTCTTCAGAGGTGATCCAGAACTCAGACGACACCAATGCCAGCTTCGGTGAGGGTGATGTCATCAACGCTGAAGGTGCTGACATCGACGAGTCGAACCTCAACTTCGGAGACGGTGGTGCCGTGCAAGACAACGACACGGAAACCTCCACCGAGATCGACGACTCGTTCAACCAGGACACCGAGGTCACCACCGAGACAGAGACCACCATCGATGTCACGAACGACGAGAGCCTCACCGACGTGGGCAACATCGAGGACAACTCGAGCTCCGACATCGACGACTCGTTCAACGAGGTCGACACCGACATCGACGCTGACGCCGGCAGCAGTGTCGAAGACGTCGACGCCTTCGACAGCTGATCTCAACCAGAGACAAGCCAAAGGGATCCGGCCCGCAAGGGCCGGATCCCTTTGCGTTTTTCGAGTGCCTGGTTTGCCCGCAGTGGGTCCGGAGCGCAGGGTCGCAGCGTGATCGTCGTTGCCCAGGCGCGTTTTCAAATTATCCCCTAGTGTGATTTGGGGGTTCCGGGGGGATCCCCGATTTGAGAGGGACAGGCGAGGCGTATTGTCGTTCTCACAAGCAATCCATCAATCACCTACGCCCAACCGGAGGGAAATCCAAATGTCTGACGCAAACCACCTGCTCGAGAACTTGCTTGGCACGCTTCTCAGCGACCAGACGGCAGCACTTGCCTACTCACAGGCACCTGCCAGCTACCTGACCAACGAACTCGGCGATGCCGATCTCGACCAGGTCAACTTCATGGACGTCATCTCGAACACGTCAAACAACCTCGAGATTGCTCCAGAAACGACCACGACGCTGCTCGAGGTTGCCCCGGCAACTGCAGCTCCCGCTGCGGCCGCCCCTGCTGCAGGCCCTGCTCCCGCAGCTCCAGCCGGCGCAGCCCCGGCTGCTGCCCCGGGCAGCGTCTCGTTGCTCGATGTCGAGCAAAACTTCAACAGCGTCGTGAGCGAGTACTACGGCGGCGACACCGAGATCACCGAGAACATTGCCGATAACAGCACCGACTTTGACATCGAGATCGATGGCGACATCGGTGGCGGCGGTAAGGGCAAGGGCAAGGGCAAGGACGACGGCGAGCTCGAGATCGAGATCGACAATGACGTCACCAATGCGAACGCATTCGGTGATGGCTCGGTTGCGGCTGGCGAGGAC
>CALJSB010000135.1 GCA_937976305.1 uncultured Acidimicrobiales bacterium | reverse complement strand
CGGGGCTGACCTGATTTGCCTCCCAGGAGCCGTTCTGCGAGCAGAAACTGCGGCGATCGCAGCTGCAGTCGTTCTTGAGGGAAATCGGGGAAAGAGCAAATGAACCACCTTGGGTGGTTGAACCTACGCTCCGTGACGTCTAGCGTGACGCCGACATGATGGTGCGAGGAGAATGATGGAAGACCTCAACGAGGCGGGGTCGGAGTACGGGCGACGAGTCGGGGAGCGCTTACGAGCGATCCGCCGACAAAAGCGCTTGTCCCTGCAAGAAGTCGAAGCGGCGTCAGACCAGGAGTTCAAGGCATCCGTCTTGGGCGCCTACGAGCGCGGCGAGCGAGCGATCTCGGTTCCACGGCTAGAGCGGTTGGCGTCGTTCTACAACGTGCCAATCGATCAGCTCCTCCCACGAGCAACCAATGTCGGGGTCACACCCGGCTTGGTCGATCTCACCGAGCGCACCGGCCGAGCCGGCGTGATGCTCGATCTGACGGCACTCGATTCGGTGCCGGGCGCCGAAGGCGAGATGTTGGGCCGCTACCTGGGCATGATCCAAGTGCAGCGTCAAGACTTCAATGGCCGAGTGCTCACGGTCCGCCAAGACGACCTGCGCGCCATTGCATGCATCCTCGGGGTCGAGTTCGACCATGCCATCGATCGGTTGTCTGATCTTGGCATGGCAACCATTCCGGCTCCTGGTGCCGAGTAGGGATCAACCTTCCTCGAGTTTGGTTCGGCCTGCAGGCCCGATCGCCCACAGTTCACAGTCTTCGTAGGCCAGCTCGGTCGCGCCTGGCACCGTCGCCAGCGCGAGTCCGACCGCGCCATCGAGCCCTGCTGGCCCAAGCGGTGAATCGCCCAGTTCGGTGCCAGGCTCGAAACGCCAGACCGTCGCAGCCTCATCCAGCACCGCGGCTTCCGGTGGGCAGCCATCCGGTGCGCCTGCCACCGCTCCCGATGTTCCGACAACGGCGAACACCTCGTTACCGACCCTGACCTCGAGGGCCGTAGGCGGATGATCGGAGGCCGACCTGAGCGGATTCCAGACGGTGACGCCGACGATGGCAACGACAAAGGCCACCACGACCGCCAGACCTCGCCAACGGTCCGGCCCCAACAACACGTCAGCGTCGGTCGCGTCAGGTGATCGGGCTTCCCTCTTGTTGGGACGCCCTGTGTTCTGGCGCCCTGTGTTCGGGCGCCGCGTGTTGTCGCCTGTGTCTTGATCGGCCGATTCGGAATCTGGCGTGCTCACAACGAGGGGAGCCATCCATCGAGCAACTCGCTGGGCCGTGATCTGGTCGCCCGGATGGGTCAGTCGGCTGCGAAGCTGATCCCACTCGCGCCGATGGGGAACGTTGATCGACGCGCTGTCCCAACGTTCGAGTAGTCGCTCGACGATCTCGCCCATGGCCTTGAGATCGTCGGTGGGTTCGGTGGCACTGCCAGAGGGGCTGCACAGCACGATGCCGTGTGATCGGTCGTTCCCGTTGGGCACGATGACGTGGTCGAGGGTCAGCTTCCCGTGGACGAGACCACGATTGTGAAGCTCGGCCAGTGTTCGAGCGAGTCCGAGCAAAAGAGCTGCGACCTCCTGGGGCGACGCGGTTGCGGTACGCAGTGTTGTTTGGCCGGCATGACGTGTGCGGATGACGTCGTTTTCGAACGAGATCAGCCGCACAACGTGGGGACTACGAGCGTTTGCAAGCCAGCGAGCTTCGGCCTTTCGATCGAGGCGGTCGCCTTCGAGGGCGATCTTGTCGACGACGAGTTCGTCGTCGATGGTGTTGAGGGTGACGCGTGTGGCCATGTGGTGGCTCCGTGAGCTGTTGATGCCTCGAGCGCAATGAAGTGTGTGCAGCGACGTGCGCACAGCGAATCGAGGGCAGAGCGTTCATGGGTGGTCGATGTCGGGGTGTGCGGGCGACAGGCCATGCATCCACGCTGGTCTCGACCACCGAGCCAACCAGATAGTCAAAAAGATAGTGCACGGTCCGAGGTGCGTCGACCGGCCCGCTCGGGCTCGGGAACTAATGCTCAGCTTCTCACTGGGTCCAGTACGCTTCTGTCATCAGTACACCGGTGAAAATCAACGTGGCCAGCAACGCTCTGATGGCTGAGCTGCTCGGGCAACGAGATGAGTTCCTCCGCATTGTCGAGGATGCCTTCGAGGCAACCGTTCACGCCCGTGGCAACGAGATCACGATCGAGGGCACGCACGCCCCCGAAGCCGTCAAGGTCATCGAGGAGCTGATCTTGTTGCTCGAACAGGGCCAGAACCTCGAGCCCGCCGTGGTGCAGCGGTCCATCGACATGGTTCGAAACGACCAACGACCGTCTCAGGTGCTCACCGACCGAGTGCTCACCACGGCGCGAGGCAAGGCGGTCCGGCCAAAAACCAGTGGCCAGAAGCGATACCTCGACGCGATTCGTAAGAACATGATCACCTTTGGAATCGGCCCTGCCGGGACCGGCAAGAGCTGGTTGGCTGTGGCGTGTGCTGTGGAGGCACTTCAGTCCAAGCAAGTTGAGCGCATCATTCTCACCCGCCCAGCAGTCGAAGCGGGCGAGCGGCTCGGGTACCTTCCCGGCGATCTGATGTCCAAGGTTGATCCCTACCTTCGGCCGCTCTACGACGCCCTGCACGACATGGTTGGCGCCGATGGCATGTCGGCGATGTTTGATCGAGGCGCCGTCGAGGTCGCACCGTTGGCGTTCATGCGAGGGCGAACGCTGAACGACAGCTTCATCATTCTCGACGAGGCCCAAAACACCACTCCCGAGCAGATGAAGATGTTCCTCACCCGGATCGGGTTCGGATCACACTGCGTGATCACGGGCGACGAGACACAGGTCGATGTCGCCGGTGGCCGAAGCGGTTTCAAGGGGCTCGAACAGATCCTCGGCAACGTCGAGAATGTCGACTTTGTACGGCTCGGTTCGAAGGACGTCGTTCGGCATCGAATCGTGCAAGACATCGTTGACGCCTACGACCGCGCTGACGCCCAACGCTCGACACCACGGTGACCACGCCCGTCTCGCTCACGAGCGGCAGTCTCGCCGTCGCCGTTGCCGATGATGTCGGTGGCCATACTGACGATGAACTGCATGTCTACGCCCGCACGGTGTTGTCGACACTCGAGCACGAGGGTGTGGCGAACGGCCAACTCGATCTGACGTTGATCGATGCCACAACGATGGCTGATCTCAACATGATTCACATGGGTCACGAGGGGCCGACCGACGTGCTGTCGTTTCCTATGGATGCTGACGAGCCTGATGTCGCACCCATCGACGGGCCACCCCGGCACCTCGGCGACATCGTGATCTGCCCTGAGGTGGCAGCTGCACAGGCACCGGGTCACGCAGGCAGTATCGAAGCCGAGTTGGTACTACTCACGGTTCACGGCGTGTTACACATTTTGGGTCATGATCATGTCGAAGCCGACGAAACAGCCTTGATGCAGGGGCGAGAACGTCTTCACCTCCAGCGGTTCGGGTTCAAACATCCGGTACCGGTGGTCGAGGCTTGATGAGCGACGCGTTCCTTGTTGTCATCGCCGTGGTCCTGCTCATTGCGGCGTTTGTTTTCGTACTGGCCGAAAGCGCACTCAATCGCACAAGCGTCGTGCGGATCGAGTCGTATCGCGACCAGAACGAGCGGAAGGCCGATCGTCTGATCGAGGTGCTCGAGGCGCCCGAACAGGTCCTCAACCCGCTCCGGCTCGTGATCGTCCTGGTGCTCTTGGCCGAGGCCACCGTGGTGACGATCCTGGCGCTCGAGTGGTTCGATGCGTGGGGTTGGATCGTTGCCCTTCTTGCTGTCAATCTTGTCGTGGTCTTCGTCGTCGCCGAAACTGCGCCCCGCACGCTTGGCATCTTGCACGCCGATCGCACGGCGCTTGCGCTGGGCGCCACCATGTCGACGCTCGTCGCCGCTCCGCCAGTCAGCTGGATCGCCCGCCTTCTCGTGTGGTTCACCAACCTGATCGTCCCGGGACGAGGGTTGCAAACCGGGCCCTTCGCGACACCGGAGGAATTCATCGCCCTCGCCGATGCCGCCGTTGAAGACGACGTACTCGACGCGGATGAGCGCGACCTGATCGAATCGGTCATCGAGTTTGGTGACACGATCGTGCGTGAGGTGATGGTGCCTCGCACCGACATGTTGACCATCGACGCAACAAGCACCGTCGAGCAAGCACTCGAAGTGGGAAGCGAAGCGGGCTTCTCTCGGCTCCCCGTTGCCGGCGAAAACGTCGACGACATCGTTGGTCTTGTGTACGTCAAAGATCTCATTCGGGCCGAGCTCGATGACCGAAACGACGAGACCGTTGCCGTGTTCCTCCGGCCGTCTCGTTTCGTTCCAGAAACCAAGCGAGTGGCGAACCTGCTCCGCGAAATGCAGAGCGAGAGCTACCACATGGCCGTGGTCGTCGATGAATACGGCGGGGTCGCCGGGCTTGTCACCCTCGAAGACCTGATCGAGGAAATCGTCGGCGAGATCGTCGATGAGTACGACGTCGAAGAGCCTCTCGTCGAACGACAGCGCGACGGAACTCTCCGTGTCGACGCTCGCATCCCCATTGACGAGCTCAACGATCTCGCCGGACTCGAATTGCCAGAGGGCGACTACGACACGGTTGGTGGTCTTGTCTTTGATCTGTTTGGTCGTGTGCCTGCGGTAGGCGAGGTCTGCGAATGCGAGGGCTATCACCTTCGGGTTGAGCGCATTCAGGGACGGCGCATCCAACGGGTTCGTGTTATTGCCCTTGATGGCTCTGAAGATCGTTTCCAGGCCGCTGAGAGTGCGCCCGAACCTGCTGTCGAGAGTTCATGACCGACCGAGACATTCGGCGCTCGGGCTTCGTGGCGCTTTTCGGACGGCCCAACGTCGGCAAGTCCACTCTGCTCAACAAACTCATCGGGCAAAAGGTGTCGATCACCTCGCAGAAGGCGCAAACCACGCGCCATCAGGTGCGGGGTGTCCTCAACAAAGACGATGCCCAGGTCGTGTTCGTCGATACTCCCGGTGTCGGCAAACCCCGCAGTGCGCTGGGGCGCCGACTCAACGAGAGCGCCAATGAAGCCAGGGGCGATGTCGATCTGGTGTGTTTCGTCGTCGACGGGCGGTCGGGCGTCGGACGTGGCGATCTCTTTTTGGCTGAACAACTCGACCCGTCGAACACCATCGTGGTTGTCAACAAAATCGACGGCATGCAGCCTGAGAAGATCGCCGAACAGCTCTCTGCCGTGAGCGACATCGATGCCGATGCGTACTTCCCGGTGTCGGCGCAGACCGGTTCGGGGTTGGATCGCCTCACCGACCATCTCGTTGCCGCCATGCCCGAAGGGCCAGCCTGGTTCCCCGATGATCAGGTCACCGATACTCCCGAACCTCAATGGGTCGCCGAGCTCGTTCGGGAGCAGCTCCTGCGAACCATGCGTGACGAAGTCCCACACTCGATCGCCACCCGCGTGACCGAATGGGAATGGCCCCGCATCCGAGTCGAGATCTTGGTCGAGCGAGAATCACAGAAGGGCATCGTCATCGGCAAGGGCGGCGAGGTGCTCAAAGAGATTGGAACGAAGGCTCGCAAGCAGCTCCCTAAGGGCGTCTTTCTCGACCTTCACGTGACCGTTGACGACAACTGGCAGAACGACGCAGCCTCGGTCGAACGCCTCGGTTACTGACCGAGTTGCTCGTTCTGGAGCCTCGTCCCGGCGGAAACGCCGGTGGAGTACTCCAGAACGGGGTGGGTCTCGGTTACTGGCGGGGTTCGCTCTCGAGGAGTTCGGCGGCGGTCGGGTGTGACCAACGGGCAATCAACACACCGGCGAGGACGACGGCCCACAGCGATGTCTCCGGCCCGTTGATGAAGCCAACGCCGAGGCGGATCCGGAGCATCGACATCACCCACTCCGCAGCCGCAATCATCAAGAAGCCGATGAGAAAGCCGGTACGAGTCGACCGAAACACGTTGGTGCCAGCGAAGATCGCGGCAGCCGACAGCAGCAGGGTGATGGGGGAGAAGGTGGCGAGGAGCGCGCCTGCGGCTGCGAGTCCACGGCTGCCATCACGACCGCGAGATCGAGCCGGAGCGATGGAGCCGACGACAACCGCCAACCCGGTCCACAACGCTGCTGACTCCCACACGGTGAGGGCCTTGCCCGAGAGGAAGCCGACCGCCGAGGTGTTGCGGAAGTCAGAGCTTCCCGGTGCCACGGCGTCGATGAGCACGAACGAGAGGCCGCTCCAGAGAACTGCAGCCGCTCCTTCGACCATGGCCCGCCCCAATACGGCGGCCGTTTGTTCTGGTTCGTCGGGGTCAGGTCGACTCCAGTGGCGGGCAAGTGAGCCCACGACGTAACCGCCGAATACCAGGAGCCCAACGTAGAGAGTGATGAAGTCTGCGTGCCTCATCTCAAGCGTCGGCGTCGAGAGAGCGGAGGTAGTCCATGACCTCGTCTCGATCCTTTGTGCGTTTGAACGGCGGCAGTGCGCCGATGAGCTCCCACCGATAAGACTTCTTGGTCGACAAGCGACTGTCGAGGACCGCAACAACCCCGCGATCGTCTTGCCGTCGTACGAGCCGTCCAGCCGCTTGAGCGAGGAGCATCTGCGCCCGTGGGAGGTCGACGGTCATGAAGGCGTAGCGTCCGGCCCGATCACGCTGGGCCTGAGTGACGGGTTCGTCTGGGCGTGGAAAGGGGATGCGGTCGATGGTGACGAGGGTCAGCGTGTCACCTGGCAGGTCGACGCCCTGCCAGAACGACATGGTGGCAAGCAGGACCGCTGAGGGTTCGGCCTTGAACTTCTCGATGAGCACCGGCTTGGGGTGGTCGCCCTGCATGAGGACGGTGAAATCGAGACGCTCACGCAAATCGTCGGCTGCATCCCGCATGGCGCCGTAGCTCGTGAACAGACCGAGCGTGCGCCCGCCGGCGGCAACGATCAGATCGAACATTTCGTCCCGAACAGCTTCGCGAGAAGCAGGGTTTCTGGGCTCTGGCAGGTGGGTTGCGCAGTAGAGGAGGCCAAGCGACTCGTAGTCAAACGGCGAGCCAACCCGGAGGACCTCGACGTCGTCATCAAGCCCGAGTTGGGGGCCAAGCGCCTCGGGCATGGTTGCGCTGGTGAGAATCACCGATCGTTCGTCCCACAGACGCTCTTGCAGAAGGTCTCCGACATCGAGAGGGGTACGCCGTAGGACCGGATTCGCGTCGGAGCCGTCGATCCAGAGCACGTCGGTGTCGGATGCCTCGATGATCTGGTCGATGTCGCCGATGAGCGAGCCGGCGTTGAGCTGAGCTCGCTCGACCTTGGCCTCAGCGTCGGAACCCTCTTTCGGGTTCGCTTTGCGGAGCTCCGCCACGACCTTGTTCACTCGCTCACGAGCGGTCGCCAACCCATCGAGGATTTCGATGTCGAGTTCGATTCGTTCGCCGAGTGCATCGCGGATGTGGTGGTCGAGATCTCCAGCCGATCGATCGATTGCCAGGGCGAGGTCTTCGTCGGTGAGGACGGCCCGAACGCGACGGGCGAAGGCACGCAGACGACCGCCGCTGAGTTCGGTGCCGCAGGTCGCAGCGAGCACATCGGGGAGATGGTGGGCCTCATCGAACACGACCACGTCGTGTTCGGGGAGCAGGACGCCGCCGGAGGCGATGTTGAGCCCGTAGTAATGGTGGTTGGTGACGATGACGTCCGACTCGAGGGCTGCGGTCTTTGCCTTTTCGGCGAAGCAGCGGTCACCCACGGGGCAGCGGGTGGCGCCCGGGCACTCGTTGGCGCTCACGCTGATTGCCTGCCACACGTCGTAGGGAGGCGCCGGGTCGAGCTCTTCTTTGTCGCCCGTCGAGGTGTCGGTGGCCCACTCGCGGACATCAGCGAGCTGCTCGCTTGGAGACTGACCCCTCAGCAAGTCGAGCTGTTCGGCGTGTGATGCTCGCTCGAGCTCTTCGAAACGTTGCAGGCAGAGGTAGTTGGAGCGCCCCTTCAAGACCGCAACGCTGATGTCGGTGTCGAGCCCTCGGGCGACTTGTGGAACGTCGTGACCCACCAACTGCTCTTGAAGGGCGATGGTGGCGGTAGCCACAACGGCCCTTTTCTCGGCAGAGACGATGGGCGTGAGGTACGCCAGCGACTTCCCGGTTCCGGTGCCCGCCTCGACAAGCGATGTCGACCGAGTTTCAACTGTTTTGGCCACTTCTTCGGCCATCTGTCGCTGCCCGGGCCGGTCCTCGCCACCGGCAGGCAGGTGCTGAGTCACCCTACCTAGGAGCACCTCAACGCTGGACACGATGCTGATCCTAGGCAGTACTATCGGCTTTGCGGATGGGGAGCCTCGGGCGAAATCGCGTTCCATCGGGATATGAGAAATTGATCGACGACACCACAAAACCAGACGAGCAGCTCCTTGACGAGGAGGCTGAGAGGTTGGCCGAGATATTGCTCGGTTCACCGGTCATTCCCAAGATCAGCGACGCTGATCTTGCGAAGGTCCCAACCGCCGACAAGCTGTTCCCGGCGAGCACTGAGCTCGACGAGGACACGGCGATCATCATGGGCGACCTGTGGGAGCCTGTTACTGACGAAGTTCCCATCGTCGACCTTGGCCTCGATGACGATGAAGACGGCGCTGATCACGAAGGCACCGACATCGTCGAATCGGCGCACGAACCAAAGGTCGACAGCGAAGGCTTGTTTGGCGTTCGCCAACCCGATGCACCGAAGAAGATCTCGGTCGACGAACTCTTTGCCGATGAGAGTCACACGTCCGAAGCACCAACGGTCAGCGTTGGCAAGCTTTTTGCTGACAAGACAGACAAGTCAGACCTATCAGCCGGCCCAGCGTTCACGGCGCCGATCTTCGGTGCCAAGGTCGCCCCGAGCCAGGTCGAGTTCGTACCCGTTGATGAAGCAACCGATCGTCGTCGCCCCGCTGCCGTCGCAGCGGGTGGCATCGTTGGTCTGCTCCTGCTCATCGGGCTGATTGCGTTCTTGACGGGCGACGATCCAGAAGACGGCCCGACTGAAATCAGCGCGGTCCCAGCGACCACCGCTGAACTGACGACCACCACGGCAGACGAGCCGTCGACAACCGCAGAATCGACGACAACGATCGAACGCACGACGGCGGCTCCGACCACGGTGGCAACCTCGTTGGCATCAACCACGCTCGCTCCTAGCACCGAGGCTCCAACAACAACCGCAGCCCCGGCAACCGCAGCGCCGACCACGCGCCGGCCGGTCACCACACGTCGAGTCGTCACGACACGTCGCGTGGCCACCACCGCAGCACCGGCCACGACTGCGGCAACAACGGCGGCGCCGGCTCCTACCGCAGCGCCGACAACTGCGCCACCACAGACCTCGCCGCCCACGACGCAGGCGGCAACCACCGTCGTGCCAACGTTCAGCATCGACGCAGGCGAGTAGCGAAGTCCGCTCTCAAGCGGTTTGGCGAACGAGCCAGCGTGAGGGTGTTGGCACAAAGCCAGGTGTGACCTGAGATACGGTCCGGCCATATGGATCTGAGCGGTATCGACCTCGACCACGTCCCATCTCATGTCGCATGCGTGATGGATGGAAACGGTCGGTGGGCACAAGAGCGTGGCCTGAAGCGCACCGACGGCCACTCAGCCGGCGAAGAAGCTCTGCTCGACGCTGTCCACGGTGCGCTCGACTTGGGTGTCTCGTGGCTCACGGTCTACGCCTTCTCGACGGAGAATTGGCGACGGCCTACCGACGAGGTTCGGTTTCTGATGGGTTTCAACGAATCACTGTTGACCCGGCGGCGCGATGAACTCAACGAACTCGGCGTCCGCATTCGTTTCATTGGCCGTCGCGACTGGCGCGTGCCGAAGCGACTGCTGCGCAACATGGACGAGTCGATCGAGCTCACCAAGAACAACCGAAAGCTCACCCTGACCATTGCCTTCAACTACGGCGGTCGAGCCGAGTTGGTTGATGCGGTCAAAGCGATGGTCGACGCCGGCGAGCCCGTGACGGAAGCCTCGATCAATGCGAACCTGTATGACCCGGAGATGCCGGAAGTCGACTTGTGGGTGCGAACGTCTGGTGAGATGCGCACGTCGAACTTCATGATCTGGCAGGCGGCCTACGCCGAGCTGTATTTCACTGAGGTGTTCTGGCCTGACTTCCGTCGAACGCATTTGGCGGATGCCGTCCGCGAGTTTCAGGATCGTGATCGTCGATTTGGCGGCTTGAACAACTGACATGGCGCTGTACCGAGACGACGGTGTGGTGCTGCGCAACTACAAGCTTGGCGAGGCCGATCGGATAATCGTCCTCTTCACCCGAACCCGGGGAAAGGTCCGAGCCGTCGCCAAGGGTGTCCGACGCACCAAGTCAAAGTTTGGATCGAGGCTCGAACCGGCATCGATTCTTCATGCCCAGTTCTATGAAGGTCGGAATCTCGACATCGTGACGCAGGCCGAGACGCTCACCGTGCTTCCACAGTTGCGATCAGATCTCAGCCGCTATGGCCGAGCTGCAGTCATGCTCGAGATCGTCGATCAGATCACCGAAGACGGTGGAGTCCAGCCCGCGCTCTACAAGCTGCTTACGGGGGCGCTGGCCGAACTAGACCGCAACGGGAACCCACTCGTGTTGCCAGCATTTGTGGTGAAAATCCTCGCTCTCGAGGGCGTCCAACCGCTGCTCGACTCTTGCGTGAGTTGTGAAACGGCAGACAACCTGATTGCGATCGACATCGCTCAGGGTGGAGTTCTCTGCCGGGCTTGTCGTGCCGGCGAGCCAATTTCAGACATTGCTCGCGCCGCACTGCAAGCGATCATGGATGGTCGCGTTCGCTACGTGCTCGACTCCACGGACGACCAGACAGCCAGGCAACTCGAGTCGCTGTCTGCTCGCATGATCGAACAGCACCTCGAGCGGCGGCTGCGATCGTCGCCGGTTGTTGACCAGCACCTCACGCAGTAGGCCGCTTCCCAGTTGACACATTTGCAGTTGACGTATTGCCAGTAGGCAGCGTGTCAGAAGACAGGGTGTCTACTGTTCGACTCGGACCCATAGGTCGTTGTCGGTGTCGTGGCGAAGCCAGCAGTTTTGTGCTTCGTCCCAGAACATCCATGCTCCCCACTCTTCGTTCCACTGAGGTTCGAGGCTTGGGTCAGCGATCGCCTCGTCTTGGACTGCCTCGTGCTGGACTGCCTCGTGTTGGACAGCGGAGTCGGCCTCATGGCTTGCTGCTGAGTCTGCCGGTGCGATGACTGCCGCTTCGGTGTTTGTTGGCACGACTGTTGTCGCTGCTGCCGGATCAACAGGTGACCAAACGGGCGCTGGCTCCGCGACCGGCTCGTCCCAGTTCGATCGTTCGACGCGATGACGAGAGGCACTGGCGTCGTCGGTTGGTGTCAGGTCGCCACTGGCTTCGACGTGCGAAGCCAGCTCTTCAGCAGGTGTCGCATCGTCGGCCGGTGAGGCAGCTGTGGCCGGGTTTGCTCGGTGGCTTGGCTGAGGCTTGGGGTAAGGATTCGGCCGGGACGATGACCTGTGGTTGGGAGGAGGTGGCTTGGTCGATCCGGCATCTCTCGCCGGCGCCGGAGCCGTGGACGACGGCTCGGTGACCTCAGGCTGCGGTGCAGTGGGGCTTGTGGAGTCGTTTGACCGCGTCGCGAAGAGCGACCGTCGGCCCTTCGGCTCGATCGCAGGTGTTTCGAAACTCGTCTCTTCGATCACCGGGGTGTCGAGGGACGGTGCCTCGAACGATGGAGTGTCGACGGCTGGCGTGTCCATTGCAGGGGAATCCGCGGTCGGAGCATCCACGGCGGGAGCATCAACGATCGGAGGTGGCAGCGGGCTGGGCTCATCCGGGTCAGGCCTGACGGGCAAATCGGCACTGAGATCCTTGATCTTCGAACCGTCGACGTTGAGCCCGTCGATTGATGTCGCCGTCGTGGCCGACTTGCCTCGGTTGAACTTCTCGACGAGCCCGCTGGCGATCACCGACCCGGTTCCAGCGGCTGTCGCCCCACCGGCTGCGACCTCGCCGAGTGGGCGTGGCGTGCTGATCGCCGGGTCAGCAACTGCGGCGACATCCGGTCGTAGCGCAGCGGGAGCAGACATGGCCGGCGGTGCTGGATCGTCTGGCACATTGACGGACGGTCGGTTGCTCTGCTTGAGCATCCGCGGCTCGCTCTTTCTCGCGATCACGTAGGTGTTGGCAACCTTGTCACCGATGCGCTGCGTGTGAACAGACCGGCCGGCGATCAACCAGCCAACGAGGCCGGGAAGAATCACCGGTAGGACATCGACGATGGCCGGCCACATTCTGCTCAGGTGCCCGGCGACGGTCGGGTTTTCACCAGTCCCATCAATGACCCGCAGTCCGAGCAGCCGTTGGCCGAGGCTCCACCCGGTATTGGCGGGAATGAGCACCTTGGAGAGCAGCGCCAGCAGCGTGGTAACGAGCGTAATCAAGAACACGTCGAGGAAGTCGAACACATGGAGCGTGTCGCCAAACTCCTGGGCCCGGTTGAAGCCATCGGCGTAGCTCTGGATGCGTTCGAAGTCCGCCGAACTCCAGACAGGATCGCCTTCTGCGCTTCGTTCAACGATCGAAAACTTCTCGCTTTGGGTGTTGGCGAAGTAGGCCGCAAGGAGACTCACGGTCAGGAAGTCGATCAGGCCAGCGACAACACGGCGACCAAGCACCTTGGTAGAGGACGGGTCCAGCATGTCCCTAGTCTGCCTGGGTCAGCAGCCCGAGTGAGGGACTGGTTGGCTGAACCAAAACTCACCGTCTGGTTTGGTTGCTGGTGGCTACCCTCGTGCCATGTCCGAAGCCGAGGCGCCGAACAAGCTATTCGATCAGATCGTCAATCTCTCCAAGCGTCGGGGCATTGTGTACCCGTCGGCTGAGATCTACGGCGGATTCCGGTCGACCTATGACTACGGCCCGGTCGGCGTGCTCATGCTCCGCAACGTGAAGGACGCATGGTGGCGTTCGATGGTGCAGATGCGCCACGACGTGGTCGGGCTCGATGCGTCGATCCTTTCGCCACCCCAGATCTGGGAGGCTTCCGGCCACCTCGCGAACTTCTCCGACCCGCTGGTCGACTGTCGCAACTGCGGGGCTCGGCACCGTCTCGACAAACTCGACAATCCCGATCAGTGCCCCACCTGTGGCATGAGCGACCAATTCACTGAGCCCCGGCAGTTCAACCTCATGTTCAAGACCCATGCTGGGCCTGTCGAAGGGGCTGGCCACGAGGTGTATCTGCGCCCTGAGACAGCCCAGGGCATGTTCATCAATTTCGCGAACGTGCAATACACGAGCAGAAAGAAACCTCCGTTCGGCATCGCCCAGATTGGCAAGAGCTTCCGCAACGAGATCACGCCCGGCAACTTCGTTTTTCGTACGCGCGAGTTCGAGCAGATGGAGATGGAGTACTTCGTGCCGCCGGCCGAGAGCCAGCAGTGGTACGAGTACTGGTGCGAAACCCGAATGCAGTGGTACATCGACCACGGTATGCCAGCAGACAAGCTGCGGTTGCGGGCCCATGATGCAGACGAACTGAGTCACTACTCGTCTGGCACCAGCGATGTCGAGTTCTTGTTCCCTTGGGGGTGGGATGAGCTCGAAGGCATCGCCAACCGTGGTGACTACGACCTCACCCAGCACGCCGACCATTCCGGTAACAAGCTCGAATACTTCGATCAGGCCGCAAACGAGCGCTACGTGCCGCATGTGATCGAGCCGGCTGCCGGGGCCACGCGCACGATGATGGCGTTCTTGATGGCTGCCTACGACGAAGAGCAGGTCAACGACGACACGCGGACCGTGCTGAGGCTCCACCACCGGATCGCTCCGTACAAGGTTGCCGTGCTGCCGTTGTCGAAGAAGCCCGAACTCGCCGGCCCGTGTGGCGAGCTCTTCGCTGAACTCGCCGGTACGTGGATGTGCGACTACGACGAGACGCAAAACATCGGAAAGCGCTACCGACGCCAGGATGAGATCGGGACGCCGTATTGCGTCACCTACGACTTCGATTCACTCGAAGATCACGCGGTGACCGTGCGCGAGCGCGACACCATGGACCAGGTTCGAATTCCGATTGCCGATCTGCACGGTTGGTTGGCTGAACGCCTCGTCTAGCCGTCTTCCGACGTCACCGTTTCCGTCGCTACGATCGACGGGATGGGGACACCTGATGTGGCGACCGACGGGGCCTTGACCGGCGCCGACCAAATTCGAGCCGTGGTTGCGAGCGTCGCTGGCGGCGACATGACGAAGGCCCAGGCTGTCGTCGCGGTGTCGGCAGCTGATCTCGACGCCGTCATTCATACGCAGTTCGATGCTGGCGACCACGCCGCCCTCGCGCATGGGCTCGGCGCATCCCCGGGAGCTGCGGTCGGGCGGGCGTATTTCGACGCCGATGCCGCGGCCGATGCCTATGACCGGGGCGAAGACGTCATCCTCGTGATGCAAGAGACATCGCCCGAAGACGTTCACGGGATGGAGATCGCCGAGGGAATCCTCACCACGAGAGGCGGGCTCGCAAGCCACGCCGCTGTTGTGGCCCGCGGTTGGGGCAAGCCGGCGGTGTGTGGCGTCGAGGCGATCGACCTGCGTGACGGAGCCTTTTCGGTGGGGGATGTCACGGTGAACGCGGGCGACGTCATCAGTCTTGACGGCGCTGCTGGAGAGGTCTACCTCGGCGCTGCCAGCCAGGCCGATGCTGAGCCATGCCCCGAGTTTGATGTTCTCTTGGGCTGGGCCGACGAGATTCGTGAGGGCAAGGTTGGCGTTCGAGCCAACGCCGACACGGCAGCAGATGCCACCAAGGCTCGCGAGTTTGGGGCCGAGGGCATCGGCCTGTGTCGCACCGAGCATCAGTTCCTGGGCGACCGGTTGCCCGCCGTGCAGGCGATGATCCTCGCCACCGATGCAGCTGCCGAAACTCGTGCCCTCGAGCAACTCGAAGAGCTGCAGATCGACGATTTCACCAGCCTGCTCGAGGCAATGGACGGCCTTCCTGTCACCGTCCGCCTGCTCGATCCGCCTCTGCACGAGTTTTTGCCTGACCTCGATGAGCTGCTCGTGGCCGAGGCAACCAACTCACTCGCTGATTCCGACGTTGAGGTGCTCGACGTCGCTCGTCAGTGGCGTGAGGAGAACCCCATGCTGGGAACCCGCGGTGTGCGCCTTGGCGTGTTGAAGGACGGCCTTTACCGCATGCAGGCGCGAGCCGTTGCGAAAGCTGTACAAGCGCGGCTCGCCGCAGGGGGCGATCCCCAGGTCGAGATCATGGTGCCGCTGATCGTAGATGCCCGAGAACTCGAGCTGATTACTGCATGGATCGAAGAAGAGATCGCCGTCGTCGGCGTCGAGCGCGCCGCAATTGCTATCGGCACGATGATCGAGACGCCGAGAGCGGCACTCGTTGCCGCCACCATCGCCCCGATTGCTGACTTCTTCAGCTTTGGTACAAACGACCTCACCCAAATGACGTTCGGATTCAGCCGCGACGATGTCGAGAGTCGAATCATGTCGACCTACCTCGAACGGGGGCTCATCGACGCCAATCCGTTCGAGACGGTCGACCCCCACAGCGTGGGAAAGCTCGTGCGAGACGCGACGGCTGCGGCCAGAGAGACGAACACCAAGCTCAAGGTCGGTGTGTGCGGCGAACACGGCGGCGACCCGGCCTCGATTGAGTTGTTTGTCGACGCCGGCCTCGACTACGTGTCGTGTTCTCCCTATCGAATACCCATCGCACGTTTGGCGGCCGCTCAGGTTGTTGTCACTCAGCAGCGGTAGCTTGCCTCCGTGGGGATTGTCGACGACGACATCGCACGTGTCCGGGACCAAACCGACATCGTGCAAATCATCTCGAGCTACACCCAACTGAAGCGCGTCGGTCGTCGCTTCTCCGGCTTGTGCCCCTTCCATACCGAAAAGTCTCCGTCGTTCTCGGTCAACGCGGAACAAGGCGTCTATTACTGCTTTGGGTGCCAAGCGAAGGGTGACGCCATCACCTTTGTCCGCGAGCAAGAGCAGCTCGATTTCGTCGGCGCCGTTGAGTTCTTGGCTGGCAAGGCCGGCGTCACGCTCAACTACACCGACAAACACGAAGGTGAGGATCGCAAACGGCGGGCTCGGCTCCACGAGCTGCTCAATGAGGCGGTCGATTGGTATCACAACCGCTTGATGAAGAGCTCTGACGCCGGTGCGGCGCGCAGCTACTTGCGTCAGCGAGGCTACGACGCTGACCTTGTCAAGGCGTACCGCATTGGTTGGGCGCCCGACGAGTGGGATCAACTCTCTCGGGCATTGAAAACCAGCGACAAGGACTGGGTCGATTCGGGTTTGGGCAAGCTCAATCGTCGTGGCGGTCGTTACGACTTCTTCCGGGGCCGAGTGCTGTTCCCGATCTTCGATGCTCAAGACCGGGCCATGGGGTTCGGCGGACGGATTCTGCCCGGTTCAGACGACCCGGCGAAGTATCGAAACTCCGCCGATTCCGGCGTCTACCACAAGAGCCGAGTCCTCTACGGGCTCAACTGGGCCAAGACCGCGGTGGTTGAGGCTGACGAGGTGATCGTGTGTGAGGGGTACACCGATGTCATCGGGTTCGCCCAAGCCAACGTCCCTCGTGCCGTGGCCACCTGTGGCACCGCTCTCACCGAAGATCACGTGAAGCTCCTCAGTCGGTTTGCCAACCGTGTGGTGTTGGCCTTCGACGCCGATGCCGCCGGACAAAACGCCGCCGCCCGCTTCTATGAGTGGGAGAAGAAACACTCGCTCGACGTTGCCGTGGCCGATTTGCCAGACGGCGTCGACCCGGGCGATCTCGCTCGCTCGAATCCGGCCGAGCTTGAACGGGCCGTCACGAACGCCAAGCCCTTCCTCGCTTTTCGCGTCGGCCGAGCACTCGGCGCTGGCGACCTGTCGACCGCAGAGGGCAGAGCAAAAACGGCGGAGGCTGCGCTGGCCATGGTGGCTGAGCACCCCGATGCGCTCGTTCGTGATCAATACGCCATGGACATTGCGAGCCATTGCCGGCTCGAACCAGATCTCGTGCGGCGCATTCTGCAGGAGGGCCCGAAAGCGGGCACGCAGCGAGGCCGGAGGGAGCGGGCAGTCGTTCGGCCACGCCGTCGCCGCGAAGGCCCCGAGCTCGAAGCGATGAAGCTTGCCGTGCAGCGGGGCGACGAGATGAGCGAGCTGATCACGACAGAACTTTTCGCCGACGACGCTTATGCGACAATCCATCATCTGTTGGGCCAGCACGAGTCACTGCACGAGCTGATCGCTCAGGCCGAACCAGAGGTTGCCGACCTCGTGCAGCAGCTCGCAGTTGAAGAGGCGCCAAACGAGCCAGAGGATGTTGCCGCCCAGCTCTGGGCTTCGTACCTGCAGCGCCAGATCGACGATTGCGGCCGTCGAATGCGAACCTCGTCGAGCTCTGATGTGCTTCGCGAGGTCAACGCCGACTTGCGGTGGTACAGAGAACAACTCGAAGAGGTGCGAGATCCCGAACGAAGGGTCGCCGCAGTGCGGTCCTTGCTAAGTTGGTTGCAGCCCACGAACGAGGGAGCGCGTTGACCGACCAGCCTGCGGTAGCAGACATGTCGTCATTCACCGACGAACACCGAGACCGGCTCACCTTGCGCGCTCGGGCCGGACGTCCCCTCACCCCAGACGACGTTGTTGATGTCATGCCGCGCGTCGAACTCACGCCTGAGATCCTCGCTCAGGTAAAGGAGTGGCTCGGCACGAACGAGATCCCGTTCGACGACGATCCAGTCGTTTCCGAAGTGGCCAGCGCTGGTGCTGAGACAAACGGGAAGGCCGTCACGGTGCCTCGGCGCCGGGGCAAGAAGGTCGACGCGGCCCGGGTCGCAGCGACGGCAATGGCACGGGCCAACGCTTCGTCTGACCCTGTGCGGATGTATCTCAAGGAGATCGGCAAAGTCCCGCTTCTGAGCGCAGAAGAAGAGGTTGCGCTCGCAAAGCGGATCGAAGCCGGCTCGATCGCATCGGTCGAGGTCGCAGAGCTGATTTCGTCCGACGGCTGGTCGACGATGGACCGCGACGAGCAGCGCACGCTACGTCGCGCGGTGGCCGATGGTGATCGAGCTCGCGGTGAGCTGACTTCGGCCAACCTGCGGCTCGTCGTCTCGATTGCCAAGCGATATGTGGGCCGCAGCGTGCCCATCCTCGATCTGATCCAAGAGGGCAATCTCGGCTTGATGCGAGCCGTCGAGAAGTTCGACTACACCAAGGGCTTCAAGTTCTCGACCTACGCCACCTGGTGGATTCGCCAGGCCATTACCCGAGCCATCGCTGATCAGTCACGCACGATTCGCGTGCCCGTACACATGGTCGAGTCGATCAACAAGGTCGTCCGGGCCCAGCGCACGATGCTGCAGAAGCTCGAACGTGAGCCGACGTTGGCTGAACTCGCCGAAGCGGTCGACTTGCCAGAGGAGAAGGTGGGGGAGATTCTCCGGATCGCTCAGCAAGATCCGCTTTCGCTCGACACACCGATCGGCGACGAAGACGACACCTCAATGGCCGACTTCATCCCCGACAAAGGCGCAGCCCCGCTCGATGTCGCCGCCCGCAAGCTGCTGGCGAAGGCGGTGCAAGAGGTGCTCGACGAACTGTCCGACCGTGAATCTGAGGTCGTGCGGTTGCGTTTTGGGCTCGTCGACGGCCGTCCGCGCACGCTCGAAGAGGTTGGGCGAGAGTTCGGCGTGACCCGTGAGCGAATTCGCCAGATCGAGTCGAAGACACTGGCCAAGCTCCGTCATCCGCTGCGAAGCGACAAGCTCAGGGACTATCTGGATTAGCGAGCAGATTCGTCCGCCAATCCCGCAGTGAGCTTGCTATCCTGCGGCAGTCCATTCCGGGGTAGCTCAGTTGGCAGAGCAACTGACTGTTAATCAGTGGGTCGTGAGTTCGAGCCTCACCCCCGGAGCAAGAGCCCAGTAGGGCCAAGAGACCCGCTCACCCGCCAGGGGAGCGGGTTTCTTGTTTCTCGAGTGCACCTGCAACACGGGGTTTTGGCCCCCTGCCGGGCAGGGCTAGATCGACGTGAGATCGATGTCTGGCTCGTTCAGGACGAGCTCGGTGGCCGGGCACTGAGCAGGCAAGTGATTTTCGATGTTGTCGAGCATGCGGATCGCGCGGAGACCGTCACCGATAGCGGCGACGTCGGCCACCGTCATGGCCTTGAGCACCGAACGGCAATGAAGTTGGAGGCCGATGTGCCATGACGACAACAGGTCGGGTGGGATCGGCGGGTTGTGATGGTCGAGGACTTGTCCGGCTAGGTCGATCCACGATGAGCCAGGTCGTTGACGAAGCACGTGAAGGAGGTCACCAAGAAGCGAGAGCACCGAATGTTCAGCGTCATTGACGTTCATGGGGTTCACGGGGTGCGATGCGTCCGTCTGTCGAGTTGTACATATCGCCGCTTGGCTTTCGCCCTGGGTGATTGTACTCACGGCGACGTCTCGAATCGAGTTTCGCGCCAACGACGCTGGCACTACCCGTCGCTGCTACTGCTTGTAGCGGGCAGGGAGCTTCAGCGGAGCACAACGACGTCGTTCGGCGTAGAACACGAGAGCGGCGCCGCCGACCACGAGCGCCAGGCCGCCGAATGCAAGTGATTCCTCGAAGCCGGTCATCGGCAGCGTCTCGAGTTGCTCTTCATCTTGATCGTCGTCGGCTTGGGCTGCGGCATCTGGCTGTTCGCTGAAGGTGAGCCGGACGTAGCTCACGACCTGTTCGATCTCTTCGGGGGTGTGTCGTGATCCGAACGCTGGCATGCCGCCACCGCCCATGGTGACGAGTTCGATGTGGGCTGCACGGTCGCGATTCGCCGCAGCGCCGATGAGCGACGGGCCGTTTTGCGTGCCGACGCCGGTCTCGGCGTGACAGCCGACGCACGACGTTGCGTAGATGGCCTCACCTGCTTCCACCTGGGCTGGATCATCGACCGACTCTTGAGCAGTGGCGGAGTTTGAGAGAACGAGCGCAAGCGTGGCGATCGCGATGGCGCAGACCGCACCGCCTCGCCGGATGAGATGTAACAACACGCGACTGACCGTAGCCCATCTCGCTGGGCAGTTGTTCCTGAAGAGATTGCCGGGACCTGAACTTTTCGAACTTGGGAAGGCAATTGATCGGTTTGCGGTTACAACGTGGTGATGTCCCCCCTCAGCCCTCGCAAGCGCCCCTTCCGGGCTCTTCGGCCTGCCGCCCTCGTTGTGGCCGGCGGACTGGCGCTGGCGGCGTGCGGGAGCTCGGAAACCACAGCCTCTGAGGCGCCTGCAGCCGAAGAGGCCGCATCAGTGTTTTCTGGTGAGTTCCAGACGCTTTCGGGTGAGACGTTCGATCTTGGTTCGCTTGAGGGTCAGGATGTGGTGTTGTGGTTTTGGGCTCCGTGGTGACCGTTTTGACGTCGTGAAGCCCCCACGGTCGTGGAGGTCAGAGAACAG
>CALJSB010000134.1 GCA_937976305.1 uncultured Acidimicrobiales bacterium | reverse complement strand
TGCCCCCCTGTCTCGGGAACTCGATGTTCCACCCATCACCGGCAGAGAAGTAGCAATCAACCGCGTGGAGCGGTCCACGCTGGAAGAGAACAAACGAGAGGACGGAAACCAGCCCTACTGCCGCAGCGATACGCGATGGGCTCAGGTTGCCGAACCTGTGCTTGGGAGGCCGGTCCTCGATCCCATCGTCTGCCGGGGACGCCGGGGGCACGTCAGTCGATCTCCAGCGCTTGCACTGCTTCACGCTTTTTGGTGTCGGTGCGACCGTCGTAGTGCAGGCGAAGCGTGTTCTCGCTGTTCCCGAGAATGTCAGCGACAGTGCGGTACGACTCTCCGGCGTCGAGCATCGTCGTGGCTGCGAAGTGGCGAAGGTGAAGCAGTGTGATCTGGGGGTTGCCGCTGGCGGCCGGCCAACGCTTACTCAGCCGATCGGGCCGGACCGGGCTTCGATCTCTGTAGTCGCCGATGAAGACATAGTCATTCGGTTGGAGACCTTCGGGTTGGCGATCTCGTTGGCGGCGCAATGCTTCGGCGGCTGAGTCGGTGAGTGGAACATCGCGCCAGTCCGAGTTCTTGGTGGCCTTGCGGACGATGCCGATGCCCTTACCACCGTCGACGAGAGCGGCTTGGACATTGACTTCCTGAGCTTCGAAGTTGATGTCGTTCCAACGGAGAGCGAGTAGCTCACCCCGGCGCATGCCTGTGCTGGCGAGCAGCCGGGCCATGTCTGCCATCTCGGGATCTCGTTCGGTTGCGCAGGCGATCGCGTCTCGAACCTCATTCGCCTTCGGCGAGTACGGCTTGGTTCGCTTGGTCTTGGGGCGTTGCGCATCCTTGGCCGGGTTGGATTCGAGAAGACCCCGTTTTCGTCCGTACTCGAGCGATTGCGTCAGCACGGTGGCGCACCGCCGTATCCATGACGTGCCTTTGCCCGCCTTGGCGAGGACGGCGTAAAGGTCTTCGATCTGACGCCAGGTCAACCGGCTCAGCGGAATCCGCCCAAACTCTTTGCCATCAGACAGTTCGGTTGCCGTCATGGTCTTGATCGCGGAGCGACAGGTGACCACGGTGCTCGGCGCCATCTCGATCGAGCCGCTCTCGACCGCTGCGAGATATCGCTCCATCGCCTCACCGACTGACTTGGCTGACGTCTTGCCGGTGACGAGCCTCTGTTCGTGATCAGCCAGCTTGAGCTTGGCCGCCACCATCTCTGCATCCTTGCGGGAACCCCGCACGGTGCGGGACACCCTGCGCCTGCGGCCGGTGACAGCGTCGCGTGAGACTTCAACGTCGACTCGCCACACACCGGTCGCATCTTGTGTGATGCCACCCGAACCCTTCGTCCGCCGTGCAGTCGCCTTCTTCACTCTTTTCCGCCACTTTCCGCCGAGATAGTAGAGTGAAATAGTAGAGCGCGAGCCGAAAAATGGAAAGAGGCCCGCAGTTGCGAGCCTCTGACCGGGGTTTATATGGAGCGGACGACCAGATTCGAACTGGCGACCCTCACCTTGGCAAGGTGATGCTCTACCAACTGAGCTACGTCCGCAGCAGTTCGACAGGATAGCGACGCAGCCTCGAAATCCACCAGTGGGGTCGAGAGCTGAAACAGGTCCGCTCAAGATTTTGGGCGTGGGTTGCCGATGACACAACAGATCTCACGGGGAAGAAGCTGTTTGTGTCAACGCCCAATGTCTCAGAAGCACCAACCGAGCAACACTCAATGCCGCTCGACGAGCAACCGAGCACCGTTGCAAGAACCTCCCGCAGAGCGCTGCTGGTCGCTGGCACCGCCGCAGTAGCGACTGCCTGCAGCCCATTCTCTTCCGACGAAAACGCCGAGGGGCCCGCCGTGACGGTGCCCGACACCCTCCCGCTGGCCGACGTGGGGCAACAACCGCTCGTTGACGATGGCGACGGCACGACGACGCCCAACAACGAAGGCACGCTCGCCGATCCTGACAGCGACGCCGATGGCGACGACAACGATCCAGGCGACAACGACGCCGGCAACTCGACTCGAGCTACATCTCGTGCGACCACAACGACGGTCGCCGCCACCGCACTCGCAACCGTGCCAGGCACGACCGGGTCGACCACGACGATCGGTTCAACCACAACAGCTGCCGCTGCCCCATCAACCACAGTTGCCTCAACGACCGCAGCACCAACGACAGCGACGCCAACAACTGCGGCACCGACTACCGCAACTCCGTCAACCACGGGCCCCGTCGCTACGCCCACCACGGCTGCCCCGCCGACAGCCCCGTCCACCACGTCGCCGCCCTCGTCGGCCCCAACGACGACTGAACCCGTCGTACCCCCGCCGGCAGCGAGCGCCCGTCTCGTGACGAGCCGCCTCACGTTCGGCATCACCCCCGAGGTCGACGCCGACATCATCGCCCTCGACATTCGAGGCTGGGTGGAAGATCAGCTCTCAAAAAGCACAGCCGACCCCGCGGTCGAACGACTGCTCACCAACAACGGCTACATCATCCTCGACGGCTCGCCGAAGGAAATCCGCACGAGCCTCGAGAACGAGACCTCGTCGATCGACGCCATCGGACACGCCCAGATCCTCCGAGCCCGATACAGCGACCACCAGCTCTACGAGATGATGACCCACCTGTGGATGGATCACTTCAATGTGTCGGCGGACAGCACCAGAGGCTGGGCCCTCGTCGCTGACTATCAGGAGCAGGTGATCCGCCCAAACGCGATGGGCAGGTTCGCCGACCTGCTCGTAGCCACCGCCGAATCGGGCGCCATGATGGACTATCTCGACAACGCTCGGTCCGATGCTCGAAGCGGCATCAACGAGAACTACGGCCGTGAACTCCTCGAGCTCCACACGCTCGGCATCGACGAGAACGACGCCCAGATCTACGACGAGTTCGACGTCGCCGCCGCAGCCCACGTCATGTCGGGCTGGTCGCTGGTCGCCAACAACGACCTCGATACTTGGGGACAGTTCACCTACGACGATGCCAAGCACTCGACCGAAGCTGTTTCGCTGCTCGGTGGCGAGTGGACCAATGCCGGCCTGAGCGGCAAAGCGGCTGGCGACTCCCTCCTACAGTTCCTGGCTCGACATCCCCAAACCGCCGAATACATCGCCTTCAAGCTGTGCCGCCGCTTCGTGGCCGACAGCCCGCCCGCATCCCTTGTGGCATCAGCCGCTGCTGTCTACCTCGCCAACGACACCGATCTCGTCCCGGTGCTCCGCCACATCTTCTCGAGTTCGGAGTTCGCAGACTCCGGTGGCCAGAAGGCCCGTCGCCCCTTCGAGCTCTTGTCTGCAACGATGCGATCGCTGGGAACGTCTGTGCCGATCGCAGCAGACTCCGATGGTGCGGATCAGCTTCGCTTTGCGCTGCGCCGGATGGGTCACTCCCCCTGGATGTGGCCAACGCCGGATGGCTACCCCGACGAGGCCGGCCGATGGGTCAACTCCACGGCGCTGCTGAATGGATGGCACTACACCAGCCGACTTGCTCGTGACCGACTGACCTCACCCGACGATGCGTCGCCGCTCGTCACCGACATCTCCGCCCTCCGCGGCAACGCATCAAACGGGCTCGAGCTGTTCGAGCGAATCGCCTTCCGCTGCAACCTCGGAACGCTCCCTGACGACCTCCGCACCACCCTGCTCGGAGTTGTCGGCGTCACAGCAACAACGCCAGCCGCTGAGGTCGACGACAACACCTTGATCGAACTGACCACGTACTTGCTCGCCCACCCGCTCTTCCTCCTCCGCTAAGGGACACATGACCACGAACTCCCCCACCCTTCGCACGCCGGACCATGCCGATCGCCGGTCATTCCTCCGCACGTCGTTCGGGGCCGCTGTTGGTGCCGTTGGCGCAGTGAGCGCCGCCTCAGCGGTGGCTCTTCGCCCCAAGCTCGCATTTGCCACCCCGACGAACCCGGGCCTAGGCGACGCCCTCATCGTGATCTTCCTGCGAGGCGCAGCTGACGGACTGTCGATGACGCCGCCCATCGGCTCCGCCTACAGCAGCTATGCAGCGCTTCGCCCCACCCTCGCCATCAATCCCGGCCAGTCGCTGCCCCTGGATTCCAGCAACCAGAACGTGATCTTCCCCCAGGGCCTCGACGGCATCGTCGGCATGCACCCGTCGATGATCAGCCTCTATGAGTCCGTCTGGGCCAGCGGCCACATGGCGGTCATGCCCGCCAGCGGCTTGCCCGACTACGAATCGACCACTCGCAGCCACTTCACCGCCGAGGAGTATTGGGACCGAGGGTCAGCAAGCCGCTCGGTCACCACTGGCTTCTTGACCAGAGTTCTTGCCGCCCAGGGGTCACCAGGTCCTGTTGGCGGCATGTCGACGACCAGCAACTCAAACGGCATGCTCGTCGGAGCGCTCAACTCCTTCGACATCGGGAACGTCTCTCGCTTTGGGGTCAACGGCTTCAACAATCGCAACCGGGCGGAGACTGCCCTCCAGGCGATGTACACCGGCACCGGTTTCGTGAACACCACGGGTGCACGGACACTCGACGTCGCCGGATTGGTCAGCGCGCTCGACCAGTCCGGGCTCGACTTTCCCGAGACTGGAATTGGCAACGACATGCGTGACGTTGCCACCGTCTTGCGATCGAATCTCGGACTCGCCAGCGCGATCGTCGACTACGGCGGCTGGGACCACCACGACGATCAGGCGGCCCGATTCGAAACGAACATCCGCGAGCTGTCCGAAGCCATTCGAGCCTTCGTCGACTACCTCGGTCCCGAAGGAATGGCCGAGACAACCATTGCTGTTGTCTCAGAGTTCGGCCGCACGGTCGACGAGAACGGCAATGCGGGCACCGATCACGGCCGAGCCGGAACCACGCTGTTGATCGGCGGAAATGTCCAGGGCGGCGTGTTCGGCAACGACTACCCCGATGAGATCGCCGAAGATCCGGACAACCGTCGAGCGTTCCGGGTACTCACCGACTACCGCCAGCCTCTCGCAGAGATCCTTGCTGCCCGCATGGGAATCACCGGCATGTTCCCCACCAAGCGGACCGACGACCCAATCCTCGGTGTGGCTCGAGCCTGAGCCAGCCCCCTCGCTGAGCCCAGTCGCTCAGTCTTCAGCAGGTGGGTTGAAGTCCACCGTCAAGGTCAGCACACCATCGTCGAACGTCCACGTCGCGTCGCCAACGATCGAAAAATCCATGAAGTCCTGCTCGGCCTGTTTGATGAAGGCTTGACGCTCTTCGCCGCCAACAGGCGGCAAGTTCCGCTTCTTCACGGCAATCGCTCGCTCTTGGTAACGCTTGAGCATCGCATCGACATCAAGTCCGGCCATGGCTAGGTCTCCTGCTTCCCGTCGAGACCCGGTTGTGGCCTCACGTCACGTTCGAATATCGGCCTTGTCTTGTCGCCATTCACGGTCTCGTCGCCGTTGACCGCACGGTTGTGTCCATTGGTGGATTGTTTGGAAGGTCGGGGTGCCGGCCCCGTGAGCCGGAGCCACTCATCAGCGGACATGCCCGAGTCAGAGGCGGCGACGCCGTTCTGCTCAACGGCTTCGCTCGCCCACACCGGGTCATGACGAACTTGGGAGCCGGCCGGGTGCGACGTCGAGTGTGGAACCGCGACGGCAGCAGGCTCACCGGCAACGGCCCGCCGATCTTCTTCGACCTCACGCGCAGCACGGCGAGCTTCCGCCTGCTGCATGGCTCGGCGACGCGGGTCGGTGTGCTTCCAATACCAGGCGGTGAGCAGGGCAAGAAGTACAGCAATCACAAGAAGCACGACGATCATCGTCGTGATCTGGCGCCCCGTCTGATCCGTTTCCTGAGCGACGATCAACGTCATCCCGGCAACCTGTGTGTTCACGTTTTGTGTCCCGGCACCGCTTCGCTTCCCTACTGTCGGGCCAACTTACCCGCTCGCAGGCTGGTGGCGGGGGCAAGAGAAGGTGGTTCGTCCACCAATCTGTCGACGCAGCAGTTCCACGCCGTCCTTTGGGCATTGACCACCCCGATGCCGAGAGTCCTGCAGCCGCCCCGTGTGCGAGCCGCCATCGGCCAAAAAGTCGGCGAGCACCTTGCGCAGATGTCGAACCAACCTCTCAGATTCTGGCCGACTCAACGACCCGGCAGCGCGGGCTGGGTCGAGACCGGCCCGCCACAATGTCTCGTCGGCAATCAAGTTGCCGATCCCGGCGACTCGCGATTGGTCGAGCAAGCGGGCCTTCAAGGCCACGGTGCCAACGAGCACGCGGTTGCGGAGCTGGCTCGGGGTGACAACGAATGCGTCAACGCCAAGCGCCGACTCGTCAGGGTCCAAGACCACTCCCCCGAGTCGTCGCGGATCGCGCAGCCGCATCACACCGCCATCGGCGAAGTGAACGACGAACCGATCCCAGGCCGGATCGTTCCGCTGGCTCGAGTACTCGAGGTAGTCGATCGATGCCTCACCATCGACGATGAGGCGACCGGTCATCCCGAAGCGCAGGCCGAGTCTGGCGCCGTTCGAAACATCGAGGATGAGTAGCTTGCCGATGCGGCCAGCTTCAGTGAAGCGTTCGTCAATCAACGCGTCGGTCAAGGCCTCAGCGGTTGTTCCCGACTTGAGAAACCACTCGTCGTTGGCCTCGATCTCACTGATCGGGCGGTCGAGAGCAACCTCAGCACTGCGTCGATAGAACTCGATCTCGACGCCTTCCGGCATGAGCGCTAGCGACCTTTGTCGACGCCGGACACGAACTCGTCGAGCATCGGCCCCACCTGATCGAACTCGATGAGGAAGCCGTCGTGGCCGTGGATCGAATCGATCATCTGAAACTCGAGCGGGGCCCCGCCGGCAGAGATCAGATCTCGCAGTTCGGCTTGTTGCCGTGGTGTGTACAGCATGTCGCTGTCGATCGACGCAATGAGCGTCGGACATTTGATGCGTGCCAGCGCAGCTTCGACGCCGCCGCGTCCCCGCCCAACGTCGTGGAGGTCCATCACCTTGTTGAGCACCAGGTAGGAGTTGGCGTCGAAACGCCGTGCGAGTTTCTGACCGTGGTAGTCGAGGTAGCTCTCGACCTGGAACCGATCCCACAAGTTGAACTGGTCCATACGATCGACCGTGGAGCGCCCAAAGCGCTCATCGAGCGAGGCATCAGAGCGGTAGTGAATCTGCGCCACTCGGCGGGCCAGCATCAAGCCCTCCGCGGGCCCGTCGCCATCGGCAGCGTCGTAGTAGTCGCCGCCGTTCCACGCTGCGTCGTTCACGATGGCCAACCGGCCGATCTCGCTCCAGCCAATCTGCAGCGGGCTGGCGGCTGCGGTCGATGCGATCGACACCATGGAGGCCACTCGATCGGGGTACATCACGGCCCACTCGAGCGACTGCATGCCGCCCATGGAGCCGCCGATCACCGACAGCCAGCGATGGATGCCAAGCCGATCGGCCAGCATCGCCTGCGTGCGCACGATGTCGCGGGTCGACACGACAGGGAACCGTGCCCCATAGGGCTTACCGTCCGCAGGGTGCGGCGACGAGGGCCCGGTGGTGCCTTGGCAACCGCCAAGGGCATTGACGCACACAACAAAGTAGCGATCGGTGTCGATGGCCTTGCCGGGCCCCACTATTGGGTCCCACCAACCCTCGGTTGGCTGCCCTGGCCCACTTGGGCCCGCAGCGTGAGCATCACCGGTGAGTGCATGGCACAGAAGCACTGCGTTCGAAGCCGATGCGTCGAGCGTGCCCCACGTTTCATAGGCAACGGTGATTTCATCGAGCATTCCGCCGCCTTCGAGAGCGAAGCAGCGTTCGTCGCAGATGGTCTCGAACTGACGAGATCCAGGATGATCCCCTTCTCGCCAAGCCCCAGAAGCGGGAATTGGTGCGCCGTCACTTGCTGGACGGCGCAGAGGGAAGGACTCGTCCATCATCAAAGCTTACTCACTTGGTCGGGTTTCAAGCGAAGGCCTTTTACCCAGCCGCAAGCGCCACCACTCGAGCACCGATTCGTCGGGCGCCCCGTAGGCGCTGTTCATCAGGGCACCGACACGGTCGACCAGATCGGCGACGGAGCGATGATTCAGGGGAGATCCGTGGGACGAGACATCGGCAATGAGCGCTGCCGCCTCGTTCCACACGTCTTGATGTGTTGGCATCGGCAGCTCGGCTACGCCCGCAGCCGGGATCTTGATTGCCGAGGTCGACATGGCCGCGCCGAACCAGTTCCGTCGGGCCCACGCCACCAAGGGTGGGGCCAACAACATGGCCGCCAGATGGTCGAGCGTTACCTCGACCGGTCGCCCACGAGCATCTTCGGCAGGCCACAATGCCAACACCGGAGTCACCGGCACCATCGAACCGGCACGATCGATAACCGGTTCGAACACCTTCGACTGGGTCGGCAGCAAAATCTTGGGCCGGCGAAGTTGTTCGACCCACCGCCCAACTCGACCATCGAGTGCACCGGCGTCGACCACCGGACGGTTCCACCGCTGTTTGGCAAAGGTGGTGGGCTTCTCACCCCACCAGGTCCACAACGGGTCGAGCGAGCCAACGGTGCTGACCATGAGCGTCGTGGTAGCCGCGCCTGGAAGCTCGCTGTCGCAGGCTTCTCGGCACGCCTCAGCCAACCCGTAGTACTCGTCTCGAAAGCCAGCCGTCGCCTCGATCAAGCCGCCGAGAGGAGTGTTCGGGAGTTCGACGACCGGGCCCCCAAGGGCGTCGGCAACGATGAGCCGCCAGGGCTCCGACGTTGGCTCAGATTTCGGGCCGGCTGTCGACCTGCCTGTCGGAGTGCCGCCAACCTCAAACACTGGGGCCCACACCCGCACATTGGCGTCGAACACGAGCTGATCGGTCGCCCAAGCAGCCATCACCGGCGCTCGCTCGTCGAACTCAGCTCGCAACCCGCGCAGATCTCGACTCGACACCACCGACTGCGGGAGGACAAGGGCCAGTCGATCGCCATTGACGAGACCATCGAGCGCGGCGCCGAGGTGAAGCGCAGCCAAGTCGGCATACGGGCCGAATCGCTCCCGGTGCTGATTGCGAAACTCCGTCGCCGCCTGTGGAAAGGGCCGACCTCGAAGCGGGGTGGCAAACGGTGGGTTGCCGATGACGAGAGTTGTGGACGACGAGTCGACCTCGGCCGACTTGTCGGTGTGTACGAGCGCGTCGGCCTGTGTCACACGTGCTTGAGCCCGCTCGACCACACCGGCGTCGACGTCGTGCGTGCTGGCCCACGTGGCCAACACCTCTCGACATGCGGCGACCGCACCAGCGTCGATGTCGCTGCCCTCAACGCGTGCGAGCGCAGCCGATGGCGCGACTCCCATCGTGACCAGGTGGTCGAGGGTGCCGAGCAGAAAGGCGCCGGCCCCACATGTTGGGTCAACGACCCGATCGGGGATCCAGAAAGAGCCGTCGTTGTTTGGTGTGCCGAGCGCCAGCCCGACCACCTCATCAACAACGGCGCGAGGTGTGTACCACGCACCACGAGCAGCTCGATCAGCCTCCGACGCTGAACGTTCATGGGCGCCGACCAACTCCCACGCCGCGCAGGATGCAGTCGGGCCGTTCATGGCTCAGCCGGCTGTGGGGTCCCAGCTAAAGAGGTCAGCGAGGCGCTCGTCGTTCGAGAACATTTCGACGATCGGAATGTCGAGCGCCAACCGCTTCTGAATGCGCTTCACCTCAAGCTCTTGATTCCAGAGCACGAGGGTGACAGCAACACCGATGCCACCGGCGCGGGCGGTGCGGCCCGATCGGTGCAAATAGGTCTTGTGATCGTCCGGCGGGTCGAAGTGGATCACCACGTCAACGTCGTCGACGTGGATACCGCGAGCGGCGACGTCGGTCGCCACAAGGGCCTGAATCTTTCCGTCGGCAAAGGCACCAAGCGCCTTTTCACGCTGACGCTGACGGAGGTCTCCGTGGATCGGCTCGGACCGGATGTCGAGGTCGTCCAGGCTGTCGGCCAAACGATCACAGGCCCGCTTGGTGTTGCAGAAGACCATCGTCTTGTTGGCATGCGAGACGATCTCGGCAACCACTTTGGCTCGGTCCATCTGGTGGACGTTCAAGAAGCGGTGAGCCATCTG